>JBCCOR010000689.1:0-2924 GCA_039025295.1 Acidobacteriota bacterium | reverse complement strand
GAACGCGCCGTTCGGGCCGCCCGCGCGGATCGCGAACGGATCGGTCACCAGCTGCGGATTGGCCGCCAGCCGGTATTCGTAGGGCTGGCCCCAGGGATCGGTCTCCGGCACCGAGATCAGGTACCTGGCGAGCAGCACCTCGAGATCCGCGGCCGTGATCACCGGTATGCCGGCGACGTCGATCAGGCCCGGACCGCGGACGACCGCGGACGCATCGTCGGTCGACGGCGCATCGGGCGCGACCGCCTGATCGACCAGCCAGGCGAACATCGCGCTGCCGACCTCGGTGATCTCTGCGAGGGCGTCGGCGTAGGGATCCGGCCCGGCGGCGACCGGCGGCGACGCGTCGAGCGGCGACGCGCCCGCGAGCGGCGATGCGAGCAGCACCAAGCCGAGGACGAGGGCGAACGGGGCGGACGACGACAGCGAGCGACGCATGCGGGTTCCTCCGGTGAAGCGGCCGATGGACGAGATGCGCCCCACTATAGCGGGCCGCGGTTCCACGCCGGTCGCGCGTCGGCGCGGGCTTCCACCCGGACCGGGCCGGGCGGCCACGCGCGGCGCACGAACGGCAGGATGTGGGACGCCGCCAGCGCGTGCCCCCGCGGCGTCCAATGCTCGTCGTAGCGGAAGTACAGACGCCCGTCACGCCGCGCGCGATGCCGGCGGAAGATCGGCGCGAGATTCAGCACCGGGAAGCCGTGCTCTTCGGCCACGGCGCTGAAGAAGCGCTCGGGAACCGTCGGATCGTAGCCGGACGGATCGAGCGCAACCTGCCGGAAGACGTAGCGCCACATCGAACGGTTCACCTGCGCGCGGTGCGGGATCAGCACCACCATCACCGAAAATCCGAATCGTTCGGAGAGCGTCTTCAGCCGCCTCATGGCCTGTCGCGTGTTGCGGCGCCCCTCGACGATCAGCGCGTTCGGCGCCAGCGCGTGACCGCGCAAGAAGTCCACATGATGGATCATCGATGCGGGCGCGGGCAGCCCCAGGCGACGGCGCAGCGCCAGATGCTGGTCGAGCGACACGCGCCGCTTGAGGAAGCGCAGCAGATGAGAGGCGCGGTCGAGCTTCGGCAGCATTCCGTCGGGCGGCGCCAGATCGCCCACCAGTCCGTCGACGATGCGGTTGTCGCCGTAGCTTGCCGTCGCGTCGAGCAGGTCGTTGCCCAGGTACGGCGCCAGGATCAGCAGCTCGAGCGGACGCGTCAGGCCGTGCGCTTCCAGCCATGCGACCTGATCCGGTGGTCCGAATCCCGGTGTCCCCGCGTTGCGCAACCGCAGCGACGGCAGCTGCGCGTCCAGGAGGGACGCTACGTCCTGCCCTTCCGCCACGCCCCAGCCGAAGACGAAGGAGTCGCCGAGCATCAGCGCGCGCGCGGACGCGGGCGCCGCGGCCGGCTGCTGCCGCAAGCCGTCGGACGCGATGGCCACCTGCGTATCGAATTCAATCAGGTTGGAGAGGCGGCCGACGTAGCCCGACGCGAGCCGATAGCGCCGCGGCGGATCGGCCTCGAACATGCCGGGGGTCGCCACGCGGGTCGTCTGCGGCGCCAGCCAGCGGACGATGAGCTCACCCAGCAGCAGCGACGCGCCCCAGTGAAACGAGCAGTAGCAGGACGTTGGCGACGCCGACGCGTCCCGTGATGGTGTCGAAGAGTCTGGCCATGTCGAGCGCGCCGAAGAAACCACGCGCCCGCCGCGGGCGATCGGGATCCTCTCGGGCTGGCGACCCTATCGGGCCGATTGCGGCCGATCAAGCGGCCGTCCGCAGCGCGCTGCGGACGGCTAGGACAGCGTGCGCAGATGACGGATCGCCTCGCGCATCGTATGGCCGACCAGCTGCGCGTAGTGCGTCACGCCCTCGGGATCGAGGGGGCGGTTGTCGTCGAGCAGGCGGCGCAGATAGGCCTGGTCGGTCTGGTGCAGCTGGCGCAAATAGCCGAGAAAGAGGATTTTGAGCACCATCAGATGGTCGACCGACTGCACGACGCGCACGCGCGGGTTGGCGAGGAAGAGCGTGTAGAGCACGGCCAGGCCGCCGCCGCCGCCGGTCAGGGCGATCAGCACCGGCGCGCCGCCCTGCCAGATCAGCGCCGCCGCCAGCGCGATCAGGCCGATGCCGAGCAGAAACACCACGACGTCCATCACCGTCGCCAGCCAGTAGCCGAACTTCGCCTCGCGCATCGAGCGCGTGAACAGCGCCTGCACCTTGGCCTCGGCCTGCTCGAGCGCGGCCGCGTGCTGCGCCAGCGCGTCGGTGCGGGCGCGCAGCTTCTGGAAGGCCATGCGGCCACCGATCTCGCTCAGGAGCGCCTGCGCGGCGTCCTGATGCGCCGGCGGCCCGCTGGTCATCAGCTGCTCGAGCGCCTCGACCGCGGCGTCGCGGTCCATCCAGCGCAGCGCCGCGGCATAGGCCGCGGGCGCCGCGTCAGACGACTCGGCGGCGATCTCGACCACGCGCGCGGTCGCCCGATCGGGGCCGAGAATCGCCTGCAGCGAGCGCGCCGCGGCGTGGACCACGGCCGGATTCGGATCGGTCAGCTCCTGCAGCAGCAGCGGCACCGCCGCGCGCTGGCCGAAGCCGCCGAGCGCGGCCAGCGCCTCGGCGCGCAGGCTGTCCCACCACGGATGACGGCGCGCGGTCTCGGCGCAGCCCATCAGGCCGCGACAGACGTCGCCGACGACGTCCGACCAGCGCGGCGGCACCGCCGCCAGCGCCTGCACCGCGTCGTAGGTGTGGTCGTCGAGGCGCTTGGCGGTGACGATCGCCAGCAGCGGCGCGACCGCGGCGCGCAGCGGCACGATGCGCAGCGCGCGCAGCGCCCGATGCGGCGTCTCGCCCGCCAGCATCGCGAGCACGTGCGCCAGCGAGTCCGGCGCGTCGTCGCCGTCGCCCGCCGCATACGCCGCGTGGCCGAG
>JBCCOR010000688.1:0-2927 GCA_039025295.1 Acidobacteriota bacterium | reverse complement strand
GGCGCTCGACGTCCGCGTCGAGCCAGCCGTCGCGCGCGGCGCGCAGCCGGTAGACGCCGGGCGCGACGCCGGTGAGGTGGAAGAAGCCGCGCGCGTCGGCCGTGACGTTCAGCGTGCGCGGATCGCTGCCCGCCTCGACGCCCTGCGACGCGGCCTGCGGACCGGGCTGCGGCTCGAGTTCGACCGTTGTGATCGTGGCGACGGCGGGCGCATTGTCGGGCGCTCCGGCGGTCTCCGACGTTTCGCCCTCGGCGAGGGACGAAGCGGCCTCGTCGGTGGACTCCGTCACGACGAAGCCGACGACCGACGCGCCCGGCTCGAGCGCGACGCGGCCCCAGTCGTGCACGCCGCGGTGGGCGAGGGTGATCTCGTGCGCGAAATGCGAGACGTGGCCCGTCGCGCGCAGCCGGAGGTTGTGCGTGCCCGCGGGCACGACGCAGCGGATCGGGACGTCGTCGGTTGGCGCTGCGCCGTCGTTGGCACGCGCCGCGCGTCGGCAGTCGACCTCGCCCGCGGGCTGTTCGTGCTTCAGCGCCGCGCGCGGCTTGCGCGCGGCGCGATCGCGCGCGTCGGGCGGCAAGAAGCGAACGCGGATCGGCAGATCGTCGGCCAGGCGCTGGCCGTCGGCGCGGTGCAGCGCAGCGACGATCGTCGCCGCCGGCCAGGCGCGTAGCGTCAGCGTCTGGGCGTCGCCGGAGAGAGGCGTCGGTGCGCTCCAGAGCGCGTCGTCGACGACCCGCACGTGCCAGCCATCCGCATTGTCGTCAGGCGTCGTTTCGGGCAGTCGCAGCGTCGCGACGCCCTGTGCGTCGGTGATAGCGCGCGCGACGGCATCGCCGTCGGCCTGGCGGGCTTCGATACCGAATGCGTCGAGTTGAGGGAGACCGTCGACGCGCAGCAGGCGGACGGTGACCGTGCCCTCGGGCGGCACTTGCGCCGCGAGCGTGCTTGCGGCGCTGATGATGAGCACAACGAGCGCGCACAGGGGCGGTAACCGCATCAGCACATCCTCCAAACCATTGAGATTTCGAACGCTGTGCCAGTAGAAGAATCGATGACAATCAAAAAGACGTTAGCACAGCGCTCGTCGATCGCAAGGAAGGTGCTTATTGCAGAAAAAACGTTTTCTTATGTCACGGGTAGGGGCCGCTCGGCGGTGAGCCGAGTACGACACGTCTCTGCGCGCGTAAGCGCTTAGCGCGCGACGCCGTCCGGCCAGCGGACGAACGCGCCGTCGGCCCAGATCAGGTCGCTGTCGAATCGATCTTCGCGGTAGGCGGTGATTGGGACGCGATCCGGCGATGGGTCAAACGTTTCGAACGTTCCGTCGCGCCCCGCGCTGCGGATCGCCAGGCGCCGGCCGTCGGCGCCGGTGAGGCCGTCGGCCGACGCGGCGTGGTAGCGCAGCGGATGCCCCCAGCCGTCGGTCGCGGGCAGGCGCAGCGCGCACTGGGGGACCCGGGCCATGAGCCCGGCAGCGTCGAAGACGTGGGGCAGATCGGCGAGGTCGTAGTGGCCCGCGGGCGGACGCATGCGGTCGGGCGCGTGCGCCAGCGAACAGCGCAGCCAGGCCTGACCCGCGGCGCGCATCGCGTGCGCCGTCAGCCGCTGGCGGCGGATTTCCGACATCGAACGAAATTCGGGCATGTACCAGATCGCGATCACGATCAGCTGGAGGATCAGGGTCGCCAGGCAGCCAAGGCGCAGCTGCCGGCGCGCGACGCGGTCCTCGGCTTTGCGCGTCTCGACGCGCCGGCGGCGCTCGTCGTGCAGCGCGCTCACGCCCGCGCGATCGGCCGCGTCAGTCGGTCCACGTCACCTCGACCGTCGTGCGCAGCGGCACGTGCTCGGCGATCGGATCGGGTGGCAGCGCGCCCCACACTTGCACGGGGCGGATCGCCACGCCGCAGACGTCGTCGACCGCGCTGCGCACCGCCACGGTGCGCACCACGTGGATGCCATTGCACTGGATCTCGAAGGTCAGCCCCTCGGCCGTGCGGTCGGTGAAGCCCACCAGGGCGCGTCCGCCGGCGACGATTCGTCGCTGGTCGTACGGAATCTCGACGCGCTGCGGGCTGGTCGCGTACGGACCGAGCTGATGGCTGCGCTGCAGGCCGAGCAGCGGCAGGAAGGCCAGCACGATCAGACCGGCGAGGACGAGGACGAGGCGAGGGCCGGTTCCCATGATGAAGGGCGATAGTCTACCACCCGATGACCATCGAATCGCGGCCGCGCGCCGGCGCATCCGCCGGCGATGCCGGCACCGACCGCGACGCCGACACCCTCGAAGGCGTCGTCACGCGCGTCACCTTCCAAAATCCCGACAGCGCCTGGGCGGTCGTGCGCCTCGACGTCGCGCGGCCCGCCGCGCGCCGCGGCAGCGCGACCGCGGTCGGCGTCATGCCCGGCGTCGAGGCCGGCCTGCGCGCGCGCTTGACCGGCGCGTGGACCCGCGATCCGAAGCACGGCGAGCAGTTCCGCGCCGAGGGCTTCCTGCCGCTGCGGCCCGAGACCCGCGACGGCATCGTCCGCTATCTGGCCGCGGGCGCGCTGCCGGGCGTCGGCCCCGCGACCGCCAAACGCCTGGTCAAGCACTTCGGCACCGAGGTCCTCGGCGTGCTCGACCACCAGCCCGAGCGGCTCGAGGAGATCAGCGGCATCGGCGGCAAGAAGATGGCCGCGATTCGCGATGCCTGGCGCAGCCAGCACGCCGACCGCAGCGCGCTGATCTTCCTCCACGGCCACGGCGTCACGCCGGCGCTGGCGGCGCGCATCGTCAAAACCTACGGCGGCGACGCCATGCGCCGCGTGCGCGCGCGACCCTACGATCTCGTCCAGGACATTCACGGCGTTGGCTTTCTCACCGCCGACCGCATCGCCCAGGCGGTCGGCATCGCGCCCCACGCGCCCGAGCGCGCCGCGGCCGG
>JBCCOR010000687.1:0-2968 GCA_039025295.1 Acidobacteriota bacterium | reverse complement strand
GACGGCGCGAATCGCGGGCGATACGCGCACGGAATGCGATGCATCCACGGTCGCGCGTGCGATCTGCAAGCGGTACCATCGCGGATCATGCGCGACCATGGCCAGCTTGATTGTACGGCACGGCCCGGCTTCCTCCCAGCGGTTTCGCGTCGGCGAACCAGCAGGCGGCTATTTCTCCGGATTGCGCTGGTTGTCGCGATGCTCGCACTCGGCTGCGGACGCGAGCCGGCGCAGACGATCGCACCGCCGCACACGCTGATCGACGCGGCAACGCAGCGCGTGGCGCTGACCCCGACGGCCGCGTTCGGTCCGCCCGCGACGTGGTCGTTCGCGCTCGCTTCGACGCCGCCCGCGGCCGGCCCGATGATCGACCGCCGCGGTCCCGACGCCGATCTGAGCGATATCGCCTGGCATCCCGCCGACGGCGAACGCTTCGACTGGCGGCCCGACGACGACGGCCGCGGCTGGCGGCTCGATCTCGACCAGCGCCAGGTGCGCCTGGTGCTGCCCGCGCGCTTCGACGCCGAAGCGCTCGGCGCACTCGACATCGAGCTCGCCGAACACGCCAGCGTCCACGTGCGGCTCAGCTGGCGTCGCGCCGACGGACGCTTCGCCGACGGCCCCTCCATGCGCGTGCGCGCCAGCGCCGCACGCGGTCCGCAGCGCACCCGCTACCGCTTCGATCTGCGCCATCATCCCGACTGGAACGGCACCATCCACGGCCTGCGCGTGCGCTTCATCAAGGCGCCCGAGACACCGCTGCGGCTGCGCGCCGTGCGCGGCCTGCGCCACGCCGCCGACTGGACCGCCGACGCCGCGGCGCGCGAGGTCTGGCGCGTCGATCTGCCGGCGGCCGACGATCGCATCGACGCGATCGACCGGCGCAGCGCGCTGGTGACGCCGCCGACGCGGCCGGTCGTCCGCACCGTCGTCGTGCCGCGGCGGCCGCAGCTGTGGGTCGACTTCGGCGTGCTCGGCACCTGCGACGGGCCGGTGGTGTTCACCGTCGACGTCGCGCCGGTCGACCAGCCCGCTGATGCGCGCCGGCTGCTGCGCGCCCGCCTCGGACCCGACGACCCGGCCGGCTGGTGGAACGCGGCGCTCGATCTCGGCATGTACGTCCATCTGGAGGTCACGCTGACCTTCGCCGCGCGCGGCGATCGCCCGCTCGATCCGCGCCGCACGCTGCCGGTGTGGTCGCATCCGACGCTGATGTCGCTCGCGCGCGACCGCAACCAGCTGGTCGCCGCCCAGCCCAACCTGGTGCTGATCTCGATCGACACGCTGCGCGCCGACCGGCTCGGCCTCGCCGGCCACGACCGCGACACGAGTCCGAAGCTCGATCGCTGGGCGGCGCGGCGCGCCGTCACCTTCACCGAGGCGATCGTCCAGGCGCCCTGGACCCTGCCCTCGCACGCGACGCTGTTCAGCGGCCTCGACGCCGTCGAGCACGGCGTCAACCATCCCGACGCGGTCGCCCAGCCGTCGATGCCGCTGGTGGCCGACGCGCTGCGCCGCGCCGGCTACCACACCGCCGCGGTCACCGGCGGCGCCTGGCTGCATCCGCGCTACGGCCTCGACCGCGGCTTCGATCACTACAGCTACCGCGTCGATCCGGCCTGGACGCAGGGCGGCCTGGATGCCGACGTCGCGCGGCTGCGCACCCATCTCGACGCCCTGCCCGAGCCCTTCTTCCTCTTCTGGCACACCTTCGAGGTGCACGACTTCTCGGTGCGGCGCGCGCCCAACGGCCGACGGATGGAGGATCCGCGCAGCGGCCCGCCGCGCGACGGCGACGCCTACGACCGCGCCGTGCGCGCCGTCGACGATGCGCTCGGCGCGGTGCTCGACGCGCTCGAGGCCAGCGGTCGCGCCGACCGCACCGCGGTGCTGATCACCTCCGACCACGGCGAAGCCCTGGGCGAAAACGGCATCCGTGGCCACGGCCATCTGCTCGAGAACAATCTGCGCGTGCCGCTGCTGCTCGCCCTGCCCGGCGGGCGCGACGCCGGGCGCACGATCGACGTGCCCGTGCAGTCACTCGACGTCGCACCCACGCTGCGCGCGCTCGCCGGCCTCGATCCCGATCCGCCCGTGCGTCAGCGCATCCCCCACCCGCTCGGGCCGCGCGGCGGCGGCCGCGATCTGGTGACGCTGCTCGCCGCCGACGCAGCCGCGCCGGCGCGGCCGGCGCTGACCTATGTCACCCTGCCCACCCAGCGCCTGTCGCTGCGCAACGCCGGTCGCGGTCGCTACCAGGTGCGCAGCGGCGTGCTGCCCTTCGGCGACGAATCGATCGAGGCGTTCACGGGCGCACCGATCGAAACCTGGGTCGATCTGCGCCGGCCGGCGCCCGACCTTCGCGCGCCCGAACCGTTCGCCGACGACGATCCGCGACGTGACGTCCTGCGCCGCGCCATCGCCCCGGCGCTCGACGCGGTGCCGGGCCTAACGCTCGACGTCCGCGCCGGCGATGCGGCGCTGACGGTCGAGATCGCGGGCGCGCTCGTGCGCCCCGACGCGGTCAAGCGCGTCGCACTACCCGGCCCGACGGTCGCGCCGGGCGATACCGGCCGCGAGCTGCGGCTGCGCGTCGCGCCGGGCGCACAGGATCGGCTGCGCTTCGAGCGCGTCGCGGCCGGCGCGTTCGATCTGACCGTGCGCGCGGGCGACGCGCCGGCGACGACGCGCGCGATCGATCCGGCAGCCGCACAGCTGCCGCGCTGCTACCGCGTCGACCGCGACGGCGGCTGGCGCGACGCGAACGACGACGGCCGCGAGGACGAGGAAAGCCGCGCGGGCGACGGCGACCGGGATGCGCGCATCTGCCTGCGCTGGCGCGCGACGCCCTGGCAGACCGCGCCCGGCGCACCGCTCGCCGAGGCGACGGCCCCCTACGACGACGATCCCGAGCTGCGCGAGCGCCTGCGGGCGCTCGGCTATCTCGACTGATCCGCCGGCGCCGTCG
>JBCCOR010000686.1:0-2969 GCA_039025295.1 Acidobacteriota bacterium | reverse complement strand
TTGCGCGGCGCGGGCGATACGATGAGCGGGCGATGAGCGTCCTCTCCACCGACACCCGCGGCGCGCAGCCGCCGACCTGGTCGCGCGCGCGCGCCGTCCACAGTCCGCTGGTGCGTCCGCGCCGCCGGACGGCGCTGGCGCTGCGGCTGACGCAGTGGCTCGCCCTGCACGTCGCGCTCGCGTTCGCCATGCGCGCGTTCGGCTGGGTCGCCACAGTGCACGCCCTCGGCTGCCTGGCCGCGGGGCTGATGCTGCTGCGCCGTCCGCGCGCGGTGCGCGGTGCGATGCCGGTGTTGATCGTCTACATCGCCGCCTGCGAGCTGCTCTGGCGCGGCAGCGCGGCGCCGCTGCTGTTCTACGAATTCGGCAAGTACAGCATCATCCTGCTGCTCGGCCTGGCCCTCTTGCAGGACCGCCGCCAGCAGCGCCGTCTCGATCCGCTGCCGGCGTTGTACTTCGCCCTGCTGACGCCGTCGATCCTGGTGATGCCCATATTCGATCGCCAGGCGATCGCGTTCAACCTCTCGGGTCCGCTGGTGTTGGCGGTGGCGATGCTCTATTTCCGGCGGCGCCCGATCGAGCCGCCGCAGGTGCGCCGCATCCTGCTGGCGGTGCTCGGTCCGTGCGCGGGTCTGGCGGCGCTCGCCACCTTCACCTCGCTCAACGCCACCGCCGAGCAGTTCTACCAGCACGGCAAGGTCGGCTCGGGCGGTTTCCCGCCCAACCAGATGTCGTCGATGCTCGGCCTCGGCGCGCTCGCGGCGTTCCTGCTGATCGTGCGCACGTCGCGCCGCGCGCGCATCACCCAGCTGCTGCTGCTGGCGGTGCTCGTCTGGCTGCTCGGTCAGAGCGCGCTGACGCTGTCGCGCGGCGGTTTTTGGACCGCGGTCGCCGGCGGCCTGGCGGCGACGTTCTTCCTGCTTCAGCAGCGCGACGCGCGCAGCATGGTCGCGCTGCGCCTGGCGCTGGTCGCGGCGCTCGGCGCGCTGCTGGTCTATCCGTTCATCGACGGCCTGACCGGCGGCACGCTCGGTCAGCGCTTCCAGAGCTTCGACACCACCGGCCGCGCCGACATCATGCGCGGCGATTTGCTCGCCTTCGAGGAACAGCCGCTGCTCGGCGTCGGACCCGGACAGGCCTCCGTCTACCACGCGCGGGTCTTCCGCGAATCGTCGGCGCATACGGAATACACGCGTCTGCTCGCCGAGCACGGCCTCTTCGGCGCGGCGGCGCTGCTGCTGCTGCTGAGTTTTTGCGTGCGCCGCGCGCTCCAGCGGCCGACGGTCGTCGATCAGGCGACGGTCGCCGCGCTGACCGTGTGGAGCCTGCTGTTCATGGTGCATGCGGCGATGCGCCTGGCGGCGCCCGGGCTGGCGTTCGGCCTGGCGGCGGCGCGCCTGGTGCAGCCGCGTCCGTCGTCGCCGCCGGCCCCGGCACCGCGGTCGAACGCGCGACCGAGCGCGCGGTGAACGCCCGACCGCTGCGCGCGCTGTGGGTCACCTGCGAGTGGCCGTCGCCCGACGCGCCGCAGCGGGTGCCGTTTCTCGTCCAGCGGGCGACGTTCCTGCGGCGCGCCGGCGTCGATCTCGAGGTGTTCGCCTTTCGCGGCGCGGGGCGTCCGGCGCGCTATCTCGCCGCGCGCCGCGCCTGCGCGCTGCGGCTCGCCGACGCGCGCGCCGCGGGGCGGCCGTTCGACCTGATCGACGCGCAGTGGGGCCAGAGCGCGATGGCGGTGCCGACGCGCCGGGCCGGCGCGCCGCTGGTCGTGACCTTCCGCGGCAGCGATCTCGAGGGACTGCCCGACGCGCGCGGTCGCGACACCCTGCGCGGTCATCTGCTGCGCGCGCTTTCGCGCCGCGCCGCGCGGCGGGCCGACGCCTGGGTGCTGGTCGCCGATCATCTCCGGCTTCGCCTGCCGCGCGCCGCGCCGTCGCTCGTCGCGACCGTGCCGAGCGGCGTCGATCGCGCGCGCTTCCGGCCGCTCGACATCGACGCGCGCGCCGCGGCCCGGCGCGCGTCGCCCCTCTTGCGCGACTTCGCGCCCGATGCCCGTCTCGTCGTCTTCGCCGCATCGCCCGCCAATCCGATCAAGCGCTTCGATCTGGCGCGCGCTGCGGTCGATCGACTGCCGGCGCGGCTGGGTGCGCGGCTGGTCGTGCTGCAGGACGTCGACCACGCCGACGTGCCGCGCACCATGGCCGCGTGCGACGCGCTGCTGATGACCTCGCGTCACGAGGGCTCGCCCAACGTCGTCAAAGAGGCGCTGGCCTGCGGTCTGCCGGTGGTCGCGACCGACGTCGGCGACGTGCGCGCGCGCTTCGGCGATGCGCCGGGCTGTCGGGTGGTCGACGGCCCCGTCGACGCGCTGCGCGCGCGCCTGGCGACCCAGCTCGAAGCGCTGCTTGCCTCCGGCGCGCGCGCCGATCCCGCGTGGGCGGCGGCGCTCGACGAGGCCGCGCTCACCGATCGGCTGATCGACGTCTACCGGCGCGTCGCGGCGCGCGGTGCGAGAGAATCGACCCATGACGGCTGACGCGACGCCCCTCGACGACGATCCACCGCTGGTGTCGGTGGTGATGCCAGTGCGCAACGAGTCGCGCTTCATCGCCCGCAGCCTGGGCGCGGTGCTGCGCCAGGACTGGCCGCGGCTCGAGGTGGTGATCGCCGACGGCGGCTCGACCGACGACACCCGCGCGCAGATCGCCGCGCTCGCGGCGCAGCATCCGCGCGTGCCGGTGATCGTGATCGACAACCCGGCGGGAATCGTCGCGCCCGGGCTCAACCGGGCGATCCGCCGCAGCCGCGGCGCGATCGTGGTGCGCGTCGACGGCCACACCGAGATCGCGACCGACTACGTGCGCTGCTGCGTCGCCGCGCTCGCGTCGACCGGCGCCGACAACGTCGGCGGCCGCATGGACGCCGTCGCCGCGTCGACGCCGTGGGGCCGGGCGATCGCCGACGCGACCTCG
>JBCCOR010000685.1:0-2978 GCA_039025295.1 Acidobacteriota bacterium | reverse complement strand
GCATCCGCGCGTGGTGGCGCATGGTGGGGGCCGCCGGCTGGCCGCCGAGCGCCGCCCCGGGGTCGGGGTTGGGGGTTTCGACGCCGTCGTCGTCGAGCGCGCCGCCGGCGGCGGCGGCGCGCGGCGGCAGGCCGACGAGCAGGCCGACGAGCAGCGCGGCGCGAAGAACGATGCGGGCGATGCGCAGATGCGGACGGGGCGATGTTGCGTGCACGTGCGGGTCCTCCTTTTCGGTAGAGTGTTGCACACGTGCGCGCCGTCCGGCGCTCCCCGCACGCTCCGTCGACCCGCTGAGGACCCCGCTGTTGGACACCATCCGCAATTTCTGCATCATCGCCCACATCGATCACGGCAAGTCGACGCTCGCCGACCGCCTGATCCAGCGCTGCGGCGCGGTCGAGGACCGTGAATTCCGCGACCAGCTGCTCGACTCGATGGACATCGAGCGCGAGCGCGGCATCACGATCAAGAGCAACACGATCACGCTGCCCTACACCGCGCAGGACGGCGAGACCTACCAGCTCAACCTGATCGACACGCCAGGGCACGTCGATTTCTCGCACGAGGTGCGCCGCTCGCTGATGTCGTGCGAGGGCGCGCTGCTGCTGGTCGACGCCTCGCAGGGCGTCGAGGCGCAGACCGTCGCCAACCTCTATCTGGCGCTCGAGTACGATCTCGAGATCGTGCCGGTGATCAACAAGATCGACCTGCCGTCGGCCGACGTCGACCGCGTGCGCGAGGAGATCGAGCGCGATCTCGGCCTCGATCCGTTCGAGGCGGTGCTGTGCTCGGCCAAGCAGGGCACCGGCATCGACGACGTGCTCGAGGCGATCGTCCAGCAGCTGCCGTCGCCGTCGGGCACCGCCGAGACGCTCGGCGAAGGCCAGGAGGGCAAGACCCGCGCCCTGGTCTTCGACGCGCAATACGATGTCTACCGCGGCGTCGTGCTGCTGGTGCGCGTGGTCCACGGTCAGCTGCGCACCGGCCAGCCGGTGCGGCTGATGCACACCGGCAAGGACTACCAGATCGAAGAGCTCGGCCAGCTGCAGCTGGCGCGGGTGCCGACCCAGACCCTCGAGGCGGGCGCGGTGGGCTACCTGATCGCGGGCGTCAAGTCAGTGCGCGACATCGCCATCGGCGACACGATCACCGACGCCGACACGCCCGCCGAGGCGCCGCTGCCGGGCTACAAGGAAGCCAAGCCGGTGGTGTTCTCGTCGATGTACCCGATCGCCTCGGACGAGTACGAGGACCTGACCAAGGCGCTCGAGAAGCTGGTGCTCAACGACGCCGCGCTGACCTACGAGAAGGACGCCTCGGTCGCCCTCGGCCACGGCTTCCGCTGTGGCTTCCTCGGCCTGCTGCATCTCGAGGTGGTGCAGGAGCGCCTCGAGCGCGAGCACGGCCTCTCGCTGCTGCTCTCGGCGCCGTCGGTGCGCTACCGCGTCGAGCTCAAGACCGGCGAGGACGTCTGGGTCGACAACCCGAGCTTCTATCCCGATCCGTCGGAGATCCAGCTGACCTTCGAGCCCTACATCAAAGCCAGCATCATGATGCCCGAGCGCTACATCGGCGCGGTCATGGAGCTGTGCCGCGAGCGCCGCGGCGAGGAGACGCTGTTCAACTACCTCGCGGTCGGCCGGGTCGAGATGACCTCGGAGATGCCGCTCGCCGAGGTGCTCTTCGACTTCTACGACAAGCTCAAGACGATCACCCAGGGCTACGGCTCGTTCGACTACGAGATGCTCGACTACCGCGCCAGCGACCTGGTGAAAGTCGATATCCTGGTCAACGGCGAACGCGTCGACGCGCTCTCGCAGCTGACCCATCGCGAGCGCGCCCGCGTGCGCGCGATGCACTACTGCGAGCGCCTCGCCGACACGATTCCGCGCCAGCAGTTCAAGATCGCGATCCAGGGCGCGGTCGGCGGCACGATCGTCGCGCGCACGACGATCAACGCCTACCGCAAGGACGTCACGGCGCGCTGCTACGGCGGCGACATCACGCGCAAGCGCAAACTGCTCGAGAAGCAGCGCGAGGGCAAGAAGAAGATGAAGATGGTCGGCGCGGTCGAGATTCCGCAGTCGGCGTTCATCGCCGTGCTGCGCTCCGACGCGGGCAAGTAGCGCACGGCGGCGACCCGGCGCGGCCGTGCGCGCGCACCCGATCATGCCCACCGCCACGCCCGATCTCGGCAGCCGCTACGCGACGGCCGTGCCGCTGTCGAGCGGCGCCACCGCGGAGGTCTACCGCGCCTACGACGCGCGACTCGATCGGCCGGTGGCGCTCAAGCTGCTGCGCAACGACGATCCGGCGCTGGTCGCGCGGCTGCTGCGCGAAGCGCGCGCGCAGGCGCGCGTGCAGCATCCCGGCATCTGCGAGATCTACGAGATCGGCACGCTCAACGGGCGGCCGTTCATCGCCATGGCGCTGGTCGACGGCGTCGATCTGCACGCGGCTGCGCCGGACCTGCGCACGGCGGAGAAGGTCGAGATCGTGCGGCTGGCGGCCGAGGCGATCCACGCCGCCCACGGCGTCGGCCTGGTGCATCGCGATCTGAAGCCGGCCAACATCATGATCGCGCGCGACGCCGCAGGCGCGCCGGCCCCGCAGATCGTCGACTTCGGCCTGGTGCGCGACGCCCAGACGCACACGATGACCGAGCCCGGCCAGTGGCTCGGCACGCCGGCGTTCATGGCCCCCGAGCAGGCGCGCGGCGAGCGCGACGCCGAGGGGCCGCCGAGCGACGTCTACGCGCTCGGCGCGACGCTCTATTTCCTGCTCGCCGGCCGGCCGCCCTTCGACCGCGCGAGTGCCCACGAAACCCTCGACGCCGTGCTGCACGCGCGGCCGACGCCGCTGCGCCAGCACGCGCCCGCGGTCGCACCCGATCTCGCCCGCATCGTGCGCACCTGCCTGCGCAAGGATCCCGCCGACCGCTACGCCACTGCCGACGCGCTGGCGCGCGATCTCGCACG
>JBCCOR010000684.1:0-2978 GCA_039025295.1 Acidobacteriota bacterium | reverse complement strand
GTGCCGGTGGCGCCACGGCCGGCGCCGCCGCGGCGACGGCCGCCGCGGGCTGGGGCGCCATCGCCGGCGTCGCGGCGCTCGGCGCGGCGGATGCGCCGTCGATCTTCAGGCGAAAGCCGGAGCGCTCCACCTCGATCCCGGTCAGCTGGTTGGCTGCCACGAGATCGATCAGTTCTTTGATCTGGTCGAAAGTCAACACCGTGCAAAGTCCTCACGCGCGGTGGCGCAGCGGGGCGCGCGATCCGGCGGTGCCGGACGGGCGGTCCGGCGCGTCAGCCGGCGGTCATGTCTCGAAAAGTCGAAGGGAACGTGAATGGATTCCGCGGCCCGTCAGGCCAGGTCGTGCTCGAAGCTCAGCAGCGCGCGACGCAGCTCGTAGCGCGCGCGGCCGATGCTGGTCGCCGCGTTGGCGGCCAGCATCAGGTAGTAATCCGTCGTCAGCGCGCTGATCACGAGCAGCGCGCGCTCGGTGGTGACGGTCAGATGACGTACGGCGCCAACGTCGAGCTCTTCGTGATTCTGCGACATGGCGCGAACCTGCGACATCAGCTCGGCGGCCAGCAGCTCGATATCGTGGGCGCCGGTCATGTGCACGGATTCGACGGGAATGCCGTCCTTGGCCACGAGAGCGAGCGCTTCCGCCCCCTCGATGCGATCGGCGACCTGCTGCAAACGCTCAACGAACATGCGGACGGGCTCCTCGAATGTGCTGGAGATACGCGCGCAGAACAGCCGCCTGGCGCTGGGAAACCGGAAGCGTGGCGAGATCGACGTCGGCCGCATGGCGGGCGAGCAGCGCCGATGCGTCGATCGGCACATGGATGGGCGCCGTCACCGCGTCGACCGGCGCCGGATCGACGATCGGCGTGCGCTCGGCAGCCGGCGTCGGGGCCGCGTCGGCCACGGGCGCGAACGCGATCTCGTCGAGCGGCGCAGGCGCCTCGAGCGGCGCGGGTTCGCCCACGGATGTCGGCGCGTGCTCTGCGATCGGCGCTGCATCGTCGATCGATGGCGCGTCGTCGACCGGCGCAAACGCGATCTCGTCCACGACCGCAGGCGCCGCGTCCGCTGCGGGCGACGGATCGGCGACGGGCGCCTCGCTGGCGGCCATCGCGCCGATCGTCGCCGCGCCGGCCGCAGCGGCCAGCCCTGCGACCGTCGCTGCGACGCCCAGATCCGGCGCCGGCTCGGCGGCAATCGATGGGTCTGCGACCGGCACGTCAGCAATCGCAGACGCCGGCTCGGCCGACACATCGCCATCCGCCAGCGGCACAAAGGCTTCAGCGACCGGCGCTTCGAGGTCGAATGCGGGCTCGCGGGCGTCGTCGGCGGCAGCGGTGATGTCATCGATCACTGGCTCAGCGACATCGAGTGCGCGTTCGTGAGCGTCGGCCGCGGTGGCGTCGTCGATCGCGGGCTCAGCGGCGGGCGCATCGACGGCAAGATCGAACGCGGCGGGCGCGTCGTCGACCGCGACCGCGGCGTCCGCAGCGAGCGCTTCGTCCGCAGCGACCTCGTCCACCGAGGCCACGGCGTCGGCGACCGACTCGATCACGGCGACCTCGTCGGCCGCGGCAGCGAAATCGGCCACCGGCTCGGCGGCGGCGGCGTCGATCGCCGCAATCTCCACAGGGGACTCGATCGGAGCGGTTTCGGTGCCGGCAGCATCCGCATCATCGTCGATCGCAACGACATCGTCGATCGCGAAAGCCGCATCGGCAGCGGGTTCGGTCGTGGCGGCGTCCTCCACCGCGGCCCGCGCATCAGCAACATCGATCGCGTCGACCGCGATGGCATCGTCGGTCGCGACGGTCGCCTCAGCGGCAGGCTCGATCACGGCGCCGACCGCAGCCGCCGCCACCGGCGGCTCGGCGTGGGCGATCGGCTCGACGACCGCCGGCTCGACGACCGCCGGTTCGTCAACCACCGCGGTCATCTCGGCCTCGGCCGGGATCGATGCCGCGGCGACGTCGGCCGCTGGCGTCGGCTCGACGACCGGTGACTGCGTCTGCTGCATCAGGGCGTTGGCCAAGCCCCTGCGCGCCTCCTGATTGTTCGGATCCTGGCGCAGGACCTCGCGGAACGCCTGCTCAGCCTCCGCAAAATGCCCCTGCTTGAGGTAAATCGTGCCCAGGGTGGTGGTCGCCGGCGGCGCGTCGGCGGTCTCGGGCACAGGCGCCATCTCGGGCGCTGCGGCGGCGTCGGCCATTGCCGGTTCAGCGGCGTCGTTCGCCGCATCGACATCGTCTACCGCGCTGGCGGCCGCATCGTCCGCGACCTCGCTGCGGTCGGCGTCGGACGTGCCGGCGATCACCGCGGCGGCGCCGGCAGCCAGGCCGGCCGCTGCGGCCAGACCGGCCGCGATGCCGGTCGCGGTCGGCGATGCCGGTTCGGCGGCGGCGTCTGTTGACACCTCGTCGACCGCTGTGGGTGCGTCTTCGATCGCCGTAGCCGCGGCGGGCGTCGATGCGATCGGCGTCGCGGTCTCGACGGGCTCGGGCGAAATCACCGCGGCCGGTGCCGTGATCTCGTCGGCGGTCGGTGACGACACGATCTCGTCGATGATCGGCGCCGGCTCGATCGGTGCATCGACAGTCGCTTCGATGGTGGGCGCTGCGCTCGGCGCGTCGATGGCTAGCGCGTCGATGGCTAACGCATCGGCGGCCGGCGCATCGGCGGCCGGCGCGTCCTCGATCGGTGCGTCGGTGCGCGACGTGTCAATGGCCAATGCGTCAGCGGCCGGCGCATCCGCGATCGATGCGTCGGTACTCGGCGCGTCAATGGCCAGCGCATCCACGGCAGGCGCATCCGCGATCGACGCATCAATGCCCGGCACGTTCTCGATCGACGCGGCCGATGTGGCTGGATCGTCCGTCGCATACTCGGGCAGCGCGACCGCGGTTTCCGCCTGAGCATCGGCCTCCGTCACGGCGTCCGTCGGTTCCGGCTGCGCAGCCTCCGCGTCGGCGTCGGCCGCG
>JBCCOR010000683.1:0-2982 GCA_039025295.1 Acidobacteriota bacterium | reverse complement strand
TCCCAGAACACCACCTCGGCGCGGATGAAGCCGCGCGCGATGTCGCTGTGGATTGCGCCCGCGCCGTCCTTGGCGATCGTGCCGCGGCGGATCGTCCAAGCGCGCACCTCGTCCTCGCCGACCGTGAAGAAGCTGATCAGGCCGAGCATCGCGTAGCTCGCGCGCAGCACGCGATCGAGGCTGGGCTCGGTGAGCCCGAGCTCCTCCATGAACACCATCTGCTCCTCGTCGTCGAGCTGGGCGATCTCGTTCTCGATCGGCGCGCTCACCACCACCGCCGGCGTGCCCTCCGGCAGGCCGAACGCACCGCCGTCGGCCTGGCCGACGTCGTCCTCGCCGACGTTGATCACCTGCAGGATCGGCTTCGCCGAGAGCAGCTGGAAGCCGCGCAGGCGCTTCTCGTCGTCGTCCTCGAGCGTGAGCGTGCGGATCGGCGTCTCGTTCTCGAGCGCCGGCAGGATGGTGTCCTGCAGCAGCGCCTGCTCGCGCTTCTCGTCGGCGCTCAGGCCGCGCTTGACGGCCTTCTCGAGACGCTCGAGTCGACGCTCGACCAGGGCGTGGTCGGCGAAGACCAGCTCGAGATCGATCGTCTCGACGTCGCGCGCGACGTCGATCGAGCCCTCGGCGTGGAGCAGTTCGGGATCGTCGAACGCGCGCACGACGTGCACCAGGGCGTCGACCTGGCGCAGCTCGTCGAGGTTGAGCGCGCTCGAGCCCTCGCCCTTGGTGATGCCGGGAATGTCGACGTACTGCACCGTCGCCGGGATGTACTTGCGCGGGTTGAAGAGATCGCGCAGCTGCGCCAGGCGCGGATCGGGCACCTTGGCGACGGCGACGTTGGTCTTCTTCGACGCCGCGAATTTGTCGGTCGCCTGCGTGGAGGCGGTGAGGGTATTGAACAGCGTGGTCTTGCCCACCTTGGGCAGGCCGAGAATGCCGAGTTGCATGGAACGCTCTCCTCGTCTTACGGACGGCTGCGCAGCTCGAGGCCGCGCAGCAGGGCGGTCGGGGCGCCCACCACGCCGAGGCGGTCGGGCAGGAAGGTGAGATCGCGGGCGACGCGCTGCAGGCCGTTGAACAGCCCGCTGATCGGGCCGGTCAGCCAGGCGCCGGCGACCGGACCGGTCGGGCGCCCGGCATCGATGGCGAAGCCGCACACCGGCAGGGCGAAGCGATCGGCGTCGAAGTCGACGCGGGGTGCGCCTTCGAGATCGATCAGATAGTACCCGCGCGCGACCTCGCCGAGCAGCTGCGCGACGGTGACGTCGGCGTCGGGCGCCAGGTAGAGATGGGTCGGGCCGGCGCGCGGCAGATCGCGCCAGCCCGGCCGCAGGCGGCAGCCGCTGGCGCGCGCCGCGCCGCGGGCTTCGTCCCAGGCGAGCAGCGGCTGCACCAGCACGCCGCGGTCGACCAGCACGATCTCGCGGCAGGGCACGCCCTCGCCATCGACCGGCGCTTCGAGCAGGCCGCCGGGCAGACGGCCGTCGTCGATCAGGGTGAACATCGTCGTGCCGACGCGGCCGTGGCGGTTGATCAGGCGGCGGGCGAGGTTTTCGGCCTGCGGCCCGATCCACAGCGGCCCGAGCGCGCCGATGAGCGGCGCCAGCGCCTGTGGCGCGAGCAGCACGTCGCCGCGGTCGCGCGACGGGGCACGTCCGCGGCGGGCGACCTCGAGACGATCGGCGAGGCGGCGGGCGAGGGCGAGCGGCTGCAGGCGTCGGCCCTCGCGGGCGACGGCGCGCAGCAGCACGCGGCCGGGCGGACGTGGGCGGCCGTCGTCGTCGTCGCCGAGGCCGTCGGCGCGCGGGCCGACCGCCTCGAGATGGACGATCGCCGTGCGCTGACGCACCACCGCGCGCACCTCGCGGCTGTTGGCGAGATGCAATTCGCTCGAGCCGTCGTCGAGCCAGGCGGCATGCAGGCGCGCGCCGCGCAGCTCGTCGCCGAGGGCGCGGTCGATGCCTTGAATCAGGCCCTCGGCCTCCTTCTCGCCGAGCAGGGCGCTGTCGAGATCGGCTGGATCCTGCCAGCGCGCCACCGGCTGGGCGCTCGGCAGGCGCAGGCCGGCGCCGTCGGCCTCGGGCCACGCGGCGTCGGCGCGCGGCGGTCCCGACGCGCCGTAGTAGAACGAGCGGCGGTCGTCGCCGGCGCGCACCGCCCAGCCCTCCTCCTGGCGCAGCACCGTGGTGGCGATGCCGCGCACATAGTGCACGCTGCGCGAGCGGCCGAGCTTGTAGGCAACCTCAGCTTCGGGCCAGCCGCGCTCGGCGGTGAGGTGGCCGAGCACCTGGACGACGTCGTCGGCGAGCTTCTTCACGCGCGGCCTCGGCGCGGCGCGGCTGGCGCGGTCATGCCTCGGCCACGCGCAGGCCCTCGAGGCGCAGGGCGGGCGCGGTCGCCCACACCGGCACGCGCAGGCCGTCCTTGGCGCACCAGCCGGCGCCGGCGGCGTGGACCTCGCGGCCGATGCCAACGATCGCACCGAGCAAATCGGCGACGTGGCCCTGCAGTCGACACGGCCCGACCGGATCGCCGATGTGGCCGCCGGTGATCCGGCGTCCGTGGGCAAAGACGAGCTGGAACGCGCCGGTCAGTGGATCGAGCTGGCCGCGGGCGATTTCGTGCAGATAGAGGCCGCCGTCGGCCTCGGCGAGCAGATCGGCGGGCGCGTACTCACCCGGCATGAGCTCGAGATGGGTCGAGCGCGGCGCGGGCGCGTCGTGGCGTCCGCCGCGTCGGGCAGCGCCGGCCACCAGGCGATCGGCGCGCCGCGCCCAGTGCGCGTCGCACAGCGGTTGTTCGACGACGCCCTTGCGCAGCAGCCAGCGGCGGAACGCGGGAAAGCCCTCGTCGTCGGTGGCGCGGCGCACGTTTTCCGGCGCGGAGGTCGGGTCGTCGCAGACGTGGAGATCGTCGCCGCCGAGGCGCACACCGATCGCGGCCTCGGGATGGCCGCCGAGGGCGAGCGTGTCGACCTCGAGC
>JBCCOR010000682.1:0-2997 GCA_039025295.1 Acidobacteriota bacterium | reverse complement strand
CCGTGTGGGGGATCGACCCGGGGTCTACCCGCTCACCCTGATGCGGAGCGACCCGGGGTCGATCCGCTCTCCCTGATGGGGATCGACCCGCGGTCGATCCGCTCTATCGCGCTCGAGAGCGTCAGTTGTCGCCCATCATCAGATCGCCGAGCCCGCCGAGAACGGAACCCTCGCCGCGGTTCTTGCCGCCGGCCTGCGGCACGGCGCTGAGCACGCGCTTGGCCAAGCGGCTGAACGGCAGCGACTGGATCCACACCTTGCCCGGCCCGGTGAGCGCGGCGTAGAACAGACCCTCGCCGCCGAAGAACGCGGTCTTGATGCCCGACACCATCTGGATGTCGTACGCCACCGACTGCTCCATCGCCACCAGGCAGCCGGTGTCGAGGCGCAGGGTTTCGCCCGGCGCCAGCTGGCGCTCGACGACCGCGCCGCAGGCGTGGACGAAGGCGTAGCCGTCGCCCTCGAGCTTCTGCAGGATGAAGCCTTCGCCGCCGAACAGGCCAGCGCCCAGCTTGCGCTGCAGGGCGATGCCGACCGAAATGCCCTTGGCGGCGGCGAGGAAGGCGTCTTTTTGACAGAGCAGCATGTTGCCGTGCTTCGACAGATCGATCGGCAGGATGCTGCCCGGATACGGCGACGCGAACGCGACCTTCTGGCGGCCGTGGCCGGTGTTGGCAAAAACCGTCATGAAGAGCGACTCGCCGGTCAGCACGCGCTTGCCCGCGCCGAGCAGCTTGCCCATCAAGCCGCCGCCCTGATCCTGGCTTGAGCCGTCGCCGAAGATCGTCTCCATCTGGATGCTCGGATCCATGTACATGAAGGCGCCCGCTTCGGCGATGCACGCTTCCTGCGGATCGAGCGTCACCTCGACGAACTGCATTTCCTCGCCGAAGATCTCGTAGTCGATGACGTGTGCGACGACGCCGGCGCCGCCACCGCCTGCACGCGAATGGGTCTGGGCCGTGGTCGCACCGACGTCGGGGCTCGAGGCGCCGTAGCCGGGCGTCGGATCGGGCTGCGGCACGTAGGCCGACGGCGCCGGTCCGCCGGTCGGCGGCACCACCTCCGGCTCCGGCTCGGGCGCCGGCGGGTTCAGGCCGGCCTGGAACTCTGGACGCTCCGACGCCAGCGCCCAGTTGTCCATCCCCTGGGTGAAGACGTAGGTGTCGGCGCCGAGCTCGCCCGAGGCGAAGCGCGGGATCAACTCGTCGAGGCTATGCGGACCGTGCTGCTGGCCCCCGATGGCGATGTACCAAACCTTGTCGCTCATCCTGTGTGGACTCCTTGCTGCGAGAGCGTTCGAGCGTCGGGATCGTGCCGATCGAGCGTCGCATCGCGGCGGGTGGGAAGACGCGGCGACGGGAACCGGCGCAGAAAGAGCCCGCGCGATGGCCGCTGGCCAGAGGGGCGCGCGAACCTGGTGTATGCTGCCGGCGCAGTTTATCGGCGCCTCCAGCGCAATACAACTGCGCGCCCCTCGGCCGCGCCGGCCGCCCGCCGGCCGCAACCTCGCGCATCCGTTCCGCCTTCTCAGACCATCCGAATCATGCACGAATTTCCCACCGCCGATGCCCGGCTGCCGGCTTCGCTGATCGCGTCGACCGAGCAGCTGCTCCACGATCTGGCCGCCATTTCGTCCCAGAGCGGCGACCGCAAGGGCCTGTGCCTCGCCGCCGATCATCTCCGCACCGCGCTGCGCGCCCGCGGCCTGCGGGTCGGCGTGCGCGACGAGGTCGACGCCCAGGGCGAGCCGATGCCGGTGCTCTACGCGCGCACGGACGACGATTCGGCGCGCGCCGACGACGCCGAGGTCGACGTCGACGCGCTCGCCGACGCCGACGGCATGGACGGCCGCCTGCTCGCTATCGGCCATCTCGACACGGTGCTGCCGGCGGTCGCGCCCGAGACGCGCGGTCGCCATCTGTGGGGCACGGGCACGGTCGACATGAAGGCCGGCCTGGTCGCGCTGGTCGGCGCGCTCGATCTGCTCGCCCTGCGCGGGCTCGCGCCGCCGCCGCTGTGCCTGGTGGTGGTGCCCGACGAGGAGGTCACCGGCCTGCTCTCGCAGCAGGTGGTCGAACGGCTCGGACCGGCCGCGCGCGGCCTGTGGGTGCTCGAGCCCGGCCAGCCGGCCGACGCCGTCGTCCCGCCCGGCGACGCGGACACCGACGCGTCGATGCCGACGGCGCGCGAGACCATCGTCGTCGGCCGGCGGGGCATGGTGCACTGGCGCCTGCGCGCGCGCGGACGCGGCGCCCATGCCGGCAACGCCTACTGGCAGGGCCATTCGGCGCTGCTCGCCGCCGCCGACTGGTGCCTGCGCGCGCGCGCCCTGGCGCAGCCCGGCGCGGGACCGACGATCAACTGCGGCCGCATGGTCAGCGGCGACGCCGACTTCGTCGACAACCTGGGCGATCTCGCCGATCTGCTCGGCACCGACCAGCAGACCAACATCGTCCCCGACACGGCGATCGTCGACGGCGAGGCGCGCTTCCTGCGCGCCGACGACGCCGGCGCGCTGATCGCCGCGCTGCGCGAGGCGGCCGACGCCGTGCGCGCGGCGCACGCGGTCGATCTGACGCTCGACTTCAGCCCGATCATCCCGCCGGTCGATCCGAACGGCCCGGGCGGTGACTGGGCCCAGCGCGCCGTGCGCGCCGCCCGCGCCGCCGGCTGGTCGCTGGTGCCCGAGACCGACCGCGGCGGCATCTCGTTCTCGAATTTTCTGCCCGATCCTGCGGCCGTGCCGGTGCTCGACGGCCTCGGCCCCACCGGCGACGGCATGCACACGCGCGACGAATGGGTCGATCTCGACTCCCTGCCCGCCGCATCGCGCTGCTCGCCGATCTGCTGATCGGGCTGGCGAGCGAAGAAGCGTAGATCGAAAGCACAACCTTCGATCGGTTTTTGCGGAAACCCGCTCGACAATTCTGGGCAATGCCAAGCGGACTTGCTAGGTTTTTGCGGCCGGAGCCGTGCGAGCGATCGCCGATCTCT
>JBCCOR010000681.1:0-2998 GCA_039025295.1 Acidobacteriota bacterium | reverse complement strand
GGGCTCCCAATCCCGAGGCGCCGGCCTTCGTGGAAATCGGCAGCACGGTCAAGCCGGGCGACGTTCTGTGCATCGTCGAGGCGATGAAGCTGATGAACGAGATCGAGTCCGACGTCGCGGGCGAGGTGGTCAAGATCTATCCGGAGAACGCGCAGCCGGTCGAATACGGCGAGCCGCTGTTCGCCATCCGCCGAGCCTGACGCACCGCCATGTTCCGCAAGGTCCTGATCGCGAACCGCGGCGAGATCGCGCTGCGTATCATCCAGGCGTGCCGCGAGCTCGGCATCGCCACCGTTGCCGTCCACAGCACCGCCGACGCCGACAGCCTGCACGTGACCTACGCTGACGAAGAGGTCTGCATCGGTCCGCCGCCGTCGCCGCAGAGCTATTTGAATCCGACCAGCGTGATCGCCGCGGCCGAGATCACCAACGCCGACGCGGTCCATCCGGGCTACGGCTTCCTGTCGGAGAACGCACAGTTCGCCGAGATGCTCGAGGAATGCCGCCTGGGCTGGATCGGTCCGAAGGCCGAGACCATCCGCACCATGGGCGACAAGGCCAACGCCCGGCGGATCGCGGTCGAGGCCGGCGTGCCGGTGCTGCCGGGCTGCGAAACGCCGCTCGCCGACGCCGACGAAGCGCGCAGCCTGGCCGACGAGATCGGCTATCCGGTGATCCTCAAGGCCGCGGCCGGCGGCGGTGGGCGCGGCATGCGCATCGTCCACGATCCCGAGACGATCGTCGATCACTTCCTCACCGCCAGCGAGGAGGCGAGCAAGGCGTTTGGCGACGGCTCGATGTATCTCGAGAAATACCTCGTTCGCCCGCGCCACATCGAGGTCCAGATCTTCGCCGACAGCCACGGACGCGCCATGCATCTCTACGAGCGCGAGTGCTCGATCCAGCGGCGCCATCAGAAGCTGATCGAAGAGGCGCCGTCGGTGGCGGTCGACGATGCGCTGCGCGAACGCATCACCGGCGCGGCGGTGCAGCTGGCGCGCGCGGTCGACTACGTGAACGCCGGCACGGTGGAATTCCTGCTCGACGAAGACGGCTCGTTCTACTTCATGGAGATGAACACCCGCATCCAGGTCGAGCATCCGGTGACGGAGATGCTGCTCGGCGTCGATCTGGTGAAGGAGCAGCTGCGCGTGGCCGACGGCCAGCCGCTGTCGTTTCCCGAGACGCTGCAGGCGCGCGGGCACGTCATCGAATGCCGCATCAACGCCGAGGATTCCGAGCGCTTCATGCCGTCGCCCGGGCGCATGAACGTGCTGCACCTGCCCGGCGGTCCGGGTGTGCGCATCGACACGCACGCGTACCAGGAGTACGTCATTCCGCCGTTCTACGACTCGATGGTCGGCAAGCTGATCGTCCACGGCCACGACCGCGAAGAGGCGATCGCGCGCATGCAGCGGGCGCTCGCGTTCTTCGTCATCGAGGGCGTCAAGACCAGCATTCCGCTGCACCGCGAGATCCTGGCCGATCCGGCGTTCCGCGCGGGCGATCTGTCGACGCGCTACATGGACGGCTTCCTCGAGCGGCGCGCGGCGGCGCGCGCCGCCCCCCAGGCCGAGACCCGCGACGACGCGGCCCCCGCGGCGTGAAGTCCGCGCCGCCGCTCGACGTGCTGGCCGACGCCGGCACGCTCGGCATCGACGCGCTGCCGGCCGCGGTGGCGACGATGGCCCGCGCCGGCATCGGCTGGATCCAGCTGCGCATGAAAACCGATCGCGGACAGCGGCCGCTCACCGACACCGCGCGCGTCGACGCCGCGCGTGCGTGCCTCGACGCGCGCGATGCGGCGGCCGCCGACGGCCCGCGCGCCGCGCTGTGGATCAACGATCGCGTCGATCTGGCGCTGCTGCTCGACGGCTTCGACGGCGTCCATCTCGGCCAGGACGATCTGCCGCCGGCCGACGCGCGCGCGCTGCTCGGCCCGGATCACCGGATTGGACGCTCGACCCACGATCTGCCCCAGCTGGCCGCGGCCGCGGCGGATCCCGCGGTCGACGTGATCGCGGTCGGTCCGGTCTTCGCCACCGTCAGCAAGCCTGACGCCTCACCCGTGGTCGGCCTCGACCTGGTGCGCCGCGCGCGCGCCGCGGCGCACGGGCGCCCGGTGGTCGCGATCGGCGGCATCGACGCGTCGAATCTGCGCGCGGTGCGCGACGCCGGCGCCGACACCGTCGCCGTCCTGGGCGCGGCCTGCGGCGGCGGTTTGGCGGATCTGCCGGCGCGGCTCGCCGCGCTGCAGGACGCGCTCGCGCCGCAGACGGTCGAGACGCCCGCATGAGCCGCGTCGAAGCCTTCAGCAGCCGCTGGGCGCTGCTGCTCGCGACCCTCGGCATGGCCGTCGGCACGGGCAACATCTGGCGCTTTCCGCGCGTCGCCGCGAGCAACGGTGGCGGCAGTTTCCTGGTTGCGTGGATCGTCTTCTTGCTGCTGTGGTCGATTCCACTGCTGATCGTCGAATTTTCCTTCGGCAAGCGCGCGCGCCGCGGTCCGGTCGGTGCGTTCGTCGCCCACGGCGGGCGGCGCGCGGCCTGGATGGGCGGCTGGGTGGCGCTGTGCGCGACGGCGATTATGGCCTACTACGCCGTCGTCTCAGGCTGGTGCCTGCGCTACTTGGCGGGCGCGCTGACCGGCGAGCTGTCAGCGTCGCCCGACGCGGCCCAGCAGCTGTGGACGGGCTACGCCGGCACGCCGCGCGCGCTGGTCACCCATCTGCTCGCGCTCGGCCTGGGCGTGTCGGTGGTGGCGTTCGGCGTCCGCGGCATCGAGCGCGTGGCCAAGGTGCTGATTCCGACGCTCTTCGTGCTGGTGATCGTGCTGGCGGTGCGCGCGGTGACGCTGCCGGGCGCCGAAGCGGGTCTGGCGTTCTTGTTCACGCCGGTGTCCCAGGCGTTCTGGGTGAGCGCTTCGAGCCAGATGCGCGGCGACGCCAGATCGCTCCACGTCGGCGTGAACAAGAACGCCAGACCCGCTTCGGCGCCCG
>JBCCOR010000680.1:0-3002 GCA_039025295.1 Acidobacteriota bacterium | reverse complement strand
GCGCCCGCCGCTCGACGACGCGCGTTCGTCGCCAGCGGACGACGGCGCGGCCGCCATCGACCGCGGCGCGCAGGAAGGCGGCGACGACGCGCCCGGCAGCCATGCGCACGACGAAACCACGCAGCGCACCCGCACCCTCGGTCCGACGCTCGATCCGACGCGCGTGGACGCGCTGCGCCAGCTCGCCAGCCGCACGCGGCCGGGCCTGCTCGACGAGCTGATCGACACCTACCTGCGCCAGCTGCCGGCGCGGCGCGAGGCGCTCAAGCGCCATCTCCAGACCGGCGACACCGAAGACTTCGGCGCGGTGCTGCACAGCCTCAAGGGCAGCAGCGCCAACATGGGCTTGGTGCGCATCAGCCGATATTGCGCCCAGCTCGAGGCAACCGTGCGACAATCCACGCTCGCCCAGCTCGACGACGACGCGCTCCTCCCGCTCGAGCGCGCCCTCGACCGGGGTGTGCGCGCGCTGCACGCCCTGCACACCGCGATCGACGACGAACCCATCGACGACGCCGACGCGCCGTCCTCCTCGACGCCGGTGTCGCCGTCCGCGACGCAGCCGTCCGACCCGACCGGATCCTCCGCATGACCGCTTCCCTACCCGATACGTCCCGCGACGACGCGCTCGCGCTCATCGCCACCTGCAGCCGCGGCCTCGAGCCGTTCGTCGCGCGCGAGCTCGTCGCGCTCGGCCTGCGCGACGACGCCCCGCCGCGTCCCGAAGCCTACGCCCCGGGCGCGGTGACGTTCCGCGGCCGCTGGCCCGACGTCTGGCGCGCCAACCTCGCGCTGCGCACGGCGAATCGCGTGCTGGTCGAGCTCGCCGCCGGCCCGGCCGACGACGCCGACGCGCTCTATCGACTGGCGCATCGCACCGCCGGCGGCATCCGGCGCTGGGACGATCTGCCCGCCGGCGCGCTCTTCGATCCCGACGCCACCCTCGCCGTCCACGCCAGCCAGCGCCGAGGCGGCGATACCGGCGAAGGCGCCAATCCGCGCTGGATGGCGCTCAAGGTCAAGGACGGCGTGGTCGACGCCCAGCGCGAGCGCTTCGGTCGCCGCGCCGACGTCGACCGCCACGACGCCGATCGCGTGCTGCGCATTCACGTCGACGGCGATCGCGCGACGCTGCTGCTCGACACCTCGGGCGCGCCCCTCGACCGCCGCGGCTACCGCCTGTCGCGCACCGAGGCGCCGCTGCGCGAGACGCTGGCGGCGGCGTGCGCCCTCGCCGCGCGCGATCTCGGTCCGTCGGGCGGCGAGCGCTTCGATCCGGCGTGTCTCTTCGATCCGATGTGCGGCACCGGCACGCTGCTGGCCGAGGCCGCCTGGCTCTACGGCAACCGCGCGCCGGGCCTGCTGCGCGCCGCGGCGCTGCAGGACGGACGCGGCGAGGGCTGGGCCTTCACCCGGCTGCCGAACTTCGACGCGCGCGCGTTCGATCGCCTGGTCGACGATCTGCGCGATCGCGTCCGCAGCGGCGGCCTGCCGCCGATCGTCGGCATCGACCGCGACGGCCAGGCGCTGCGCGCGGCCTCCGACAACCTCGCGCGCGCCGGGCTCGACGAGCGCGCTGAGCTCGCCCAGGGCAGCGCCTTCGAGGTCGCGCCGCCGGCGGCGTCGGGCCTGCTGCTGGTCAATCCGCCCTACGGCCATCGCATCGACATGACCGAGGGCGAATGGCGTCAGCTCGGCGATCGCCTCAAGCGACGCTTCGCCGGCTGGCGGGCGGTGGTGATCGCCGGCGACGAGAAGCGCGGCGGGCACATCGGCCTGCGCCCGACGCGCAAGCTGACCGTCCACAACGGGCCGATCAAAGCGCGTATTCTGGTGTTCGATCTCTACTGAGCTCAGCCCGCGCCGTCGAGGTCCTCGAGCCGCAGCGGCGCGGCCTTGACCGCCTTGTAGCGGCGCAGGAGCACCTTGCCCGGCGGCATGCCGCGCGCCTTGCTGACCGCGTCGCAGAAGGCCAGATGAATGTCGACCTTGCCGCCCTTGCGCGCCTTCGAATAGCCCGCCGCCAGGCCGGCCGCCAGGCGCTCGGTCTCGCGTGGCAGGCGCGACAGGCGATCAGGATTGCGCACCACGACGTGCGAGCCGGCCATGCCGGCGGCGTGCATCCAGAAGTCGAGCGGATCAGCGAGCTTGAGGCTGAGGATGTCGTTGTCGCGCGCGGTCTTGCCGACCAGGATGGTCAGGCCGTCCGGCGAGACGACGCGGCGCGCGATGCGGCGTCCCTGCCACACGCCCTGCTCGGGATCGGACGGCGGCGGCTGGCGGCTGGCGCTCACGCGGACGGATCGTCGGCGGCGTCCGCGCCGATCCACGGCTTGCGGCGCAAGGCGCCGCGCGCGAGGATCATTTCTTGGACCGGCCGCGGCAGGCGCGTCGCGACACCCATCAGCAGCTTCATCTGCCACGGAAACACGAGCTGCGCGCGCCGCTGCTCGATCGCGTCGGCCATCACCCGCGCCGCGCGATCGGTCTTCCACATGAACGGCATCGGGCCTTTGTTGATCGCGGTCAGCTCCGACTCGACGAAGCCCGGGCAGATGGTGGTGACGGCGATGTTGTAGTGGCGCAGGCTGACGCGCAGGCTCTGCAGATGGAAGCGCATCGCGACCTTCGAGCCGGAGTAGGCGGCGGCGTTGGGGAAGGCCATGAACGAGGCCACCGAGGCGACGCCCACGAGATGACCGGCGTTGGCCTCGAGGAAGCGCGGCATCGCCCAGTCGATCGTGCGCAGCAGGCCGGTGAAGTTGACGTCGTACGTCGCGCGCGCCCGGCCGGGCTTGAATTTGTGCGGTGCCTCGGCGCGGCCGAAGCCGGCGTTGGCGATCACCACGTCGGCGCCGCCGAGCTCGTCGGCGAGCTGGTCGAAGGCCGCGGGCAGGCCGACGTCGTCGGTGACGTCGCCCGTCGCCCAGGCAGCGGTGCCGCCGGCCGTGCGCAGCTCGTCGGCGAGGGCTTCGAGGCGATCGGCGCGGCGGGCAAGCAGG
>JBCCOR010000679.1:0-3013 GCA_039025295.1 Acidobacteriota bacterium | reverse complement strand
GCTCGACGACGTCCGCGCCGGCGACGGCACCATTTCGCAGGGTGCCCGCACGCCGGCCGTGCGCGAGATCCAGACGCTGCTCGCCCAGGCCGGCATCCAGGTCGCGGTCGACGGCGACTTCGGTCGGGGCACCAAGGCCGCGGTCGAGCAGTTCCAGCGCGCCAGCGGTCTCGATGTCGACGGCATCGTCGGCCGCAACACCCTGGCGGCCCTCGAAGCCGCGGCCAACGGAGGCTGACGCGCGCTCGACGACGATTCAGTTGATCTGCCATCCAGCGATCGCACGACGCGATCGATCGGCAGCCATCGCGTTCGGGGGGACCGGTGGCTGCGTTTACCAAGCGGAACGTTCCGGGGGGAGCGCGCCGCTTTTTTCTTTTCCTTTGCGCGCCGCGCCGCGGCAATCTGGGCGGCCGATGTGCGCGATGACGCCGTTGGACGGGCGTTTGCGGCATTTCCCATAACTGAGAATCGCGCGACGGCGGCGCTTCCGCGATCGTCGACGAAGCGTATTTACGCGGCCTGATCCTCGGCATCGGCAGAATTTGGCGGTATTTCAGTGCCTGGTCATGCGGTTTCCCTTTTGGATGCGCGGCAGAATTCCCGTCGCTGAGAAGAGCCTGAACGGATTTTCTCAATGAAGAGAATCTCGTGCGGCCGCGCTCGCGTGCGAAGGTCGATTTTCTCGACGATTGACGCGCTGCGGCACGTTGGCACTGCTCTTGCTACATTGCTTGGACAAATCAACCCCTGTGCGGCATCGACGCGGTCCGCATGCTCAATCACTATCTTTCGTCGGACCGCGCTGCATGTTCCGCTATCTACCCCCGCGAGCCGGTTCCTGCCGGCTCCGACGATGTTTATTTACGCGGCGCACCGCCGCCGCGTCTCCGGGCTGTTTGCCCGGGCTCATGATCAGAAAGGAGACCAACGATCATGTCGACCGTGACTCTGCCGACGAGCACCGAGTTTGCTCCGGCTTCCGATACCCTTGCCGCCTTCCGCACCGATTCCACCGCCCTGCAGAACATCGACGGTCCGTCGATCGATCAATTCGAAGCGGCGCCCACCAGCCTCTTCGCCGCCAACAGCGCCGCACCGGTCGAGGTCGCGCAGCTCAACGCAGCCGCCACGCAGTGGAACCTGACCGATCAGCTGCAGAACAGCAACACCCCGCTGGCGCTGGGCATCGGCGTGTCGGAAGGCAACCGCACCGTTTCGGGCGGCTTCAACAGCAGCTACTTCGGCCACAGCGATCCGGGCAACGATGTCCGCAACCTGGGCAGCTTCTCGGTGCAGACGACCACCCACGGCGTCCGCACGCCGGAGGAGGCCGACCGCTTCTGGCTCGGTCAGCTGCGCAACCAGGTGCCGGCGTTCGAGTCGGCGGCGAACGCCGCCGGCCTGACCGGTGACGCCTACAACCAGGCCGCCGCCCAGTTCTTCGATCTCTACACCCAGTCGCCGCGCGCGGCGACCTCGAGCGGCGGCTTCCTCGACCAGCTGCGCGACCTCGGCCCGAACCCCTCGGCGACCGAGATCGTCAACGCCCGCGTCAACAGCTACTACGGCTCCGACGGCAACCTGAGCGCGTCGGGCTTCGACAACAACATCGGCAAGGTGGCCGACGACCAGGTGCGCCGTGCGCGCGCCGTGGCCTCGGTGTCGTCGCCGCATCTCGACGCCGAGCTCGCCAGCGCCGCGGCGGACATCGCCTTCAACCACGTGCGTGAGGGCCGCGCCGTCCTCGAACAGCCGGGTCGCCCGCAGCGCGTCGGCTCGACCTCGGCCAACCGCCGACTGCAGGAGCTGCTCAACGCCAACGGCGCCAGCCTTTCGGTCGACGGCGACTTCGGCAGCGGCACCAAGACCGCGGTCGAGAACTTCCAGCGCAACAACGGCCTGACCGCCGACGGCATCGTCGGCGCCGAGACCCTGAAGGCGCTCGAGGCCGGCGCCGGCGTCACCCCGGGTCCCACCCCGACCCCGACGCCCACGCCGACCCCGACGCCCGTGACGCCGGATCCGCGCAAGCCGGAGCCGGGCATCGCGCCGACCTTCGACGAGATGCAGGCCGACCCGAACGTCTTCATGGGCGAAGGCCAGGTCGGCTCGTCGGTCGATCAGCTGCAGCAGATGCTCAACGAGGCGGGCCACGAGGTGCCGGTCACCGGCCGCTTCGACGCCGCCACCAAGGACGCCGTCAGCGCGTTCCAGGTCGAAGAGGGCCTCGTGCCGCCGCCGGGCCTCGAGGGCGTCGTGGGTCGCACCACGCTCGACGCGCTGATCGAGGTCACCGGCAACGACGTGCCGGCCCCGTCGGTGGTCGATCCGCGCCTGCCGCAGCCGGGTCCGGCGCCGACGCTCGACGAGATCAAGGCCGATCCCGACGTCTTCATGGGCGAGGGCCAGACGGGCGAGTCGGTGGCCGAGGTCCAGGAGATGCTCAACCGCGCCGGCTTCTCGGTGCCGGTCTCGGGCGAGTTCGACGCGGCGACCAAGGACGCCGTGCGCGAGATGCAGAAGGAGAACGGCCTGGTGCCGCCGCCGAGCCTCGAGGGCGTGATCGGTCGCACCAGCCTCGAGACCCTCGAGCGCCTGGCCGGCGATGGTCCCGGCGTGGTCGATCCGCGCACGCCGCAGCCGGGCCCGGCGCCGACGCTCGATGCGATGAAGGCCGATCCCGATCTGTTCATGGGTCAGGGCCAGTTCGGTGAGTCGGTGACCGAGGTGCAGGAGCTGCTCAACCGGGCCGGCTTCGAGACCCCGGTGACGGGCCGCTTCGACGCCCAGACCAAGGCCGCGGTGGAGCAGTTCCAGCAGCAGCAAGGTCTGATTCCGCCGCCGGGCCTCGAGGGCGTGCTCGGCCGCACCAGCCTGGGTGCGCTCGAGCAGCTGGCCGACGTCGTCTCGCCCCTGCCGGGCGGTGGCTTCGAGCCGGCGCCGACGCTCGACGCCGTGCGCGGCGGCGAGCTGATGCGCGAGAACCATCAGGGCGAGTCGGTGCGCGAGG
>JBCCOR010000678.1:0-3014 GCA_039025295.1 Acidobacteriota bacterium | reverse complement strand
GTCGAAAGTGAAGAGCCGCTCGCCGTCGACCGTGAAGATGTGCGTACGCTCGGGGAAGTTGCGCGTTTGCATCCGGTCGAGGACGTCGAAGCCGTAGGTGTCGCCGGCCCAGGCGGTTAGGTTGCCTACGGCGTCGTATTGGCCTGCCATCAAGCGATTCTTGGCGGTCAGCATCGGCAGCGTCCTGTGGACGCCGTCGGTGGTGATGCGATTCAGGTTGCCGAAGCCGTCATATCGATACGACTGCGCCGAGCCACTGCCGAGGTTGTAGGTCGCCAGGCGATTGGCGCCGTCGAAGGTGTACCACTCCGAGCCGCGCGCACGGACGTTGCCTGAGCCGTCGAATCGATGTGCACCGAGCGAGGCGACACCCTGGGCGACGAAGAGCGGATCGCCGCTCGGCAGCAGGTTTCTTGACTCCTCGGCGGTGCCCGGCCAGCTGCCCGGCCACGACGCTGTGATGTTCTGCGGACGCGGCAGGCCGCTCGCATCCGGCGCGACGTCGACGCGCAGGCCGCTGGCGTGCCGAATCTGCGTCGCCATGCCTGACACGTCATAGCGCATCGATGACAGGTAGCCCGGGATCGACGCGAGGTAGCCGCGGTCGTAGTTCAGCGTCAGCGCGCTCGACGGTCCGGCGCCGTCGGTTGTGCACGCCGCGTGCGTGCAGCGCGGGTACGTCAGCTTCGTGACGTTACCGAGATCGTCGTGCTGCCACGCCTGCGTGAATCGCTGGCCGCCGCTGACCTCGGTCGTCTTGCTCGACACCGCACCGCCCGGGCCGTCGTGCGCGTACGTCTCCGTGACCGCGATGTCGGTCAGCAGCGAAGGCGCCCACGGGATGCGAATCCAGTTGTGGCCGATCGCCTCGATCAGGCGATTCGTCGACCGGCCCGAGGTGCCGTAGCGATAGGACTGCCACGGACGATCCGACCCGTTCTCGCGCACCTCGACCAGGCGCTCGAAGCTGTCGTACGCGAAGAGCAGATCGCTCGTGCCGTCGATGATGCGGTGGGCGCGGCCGCGGGCGTCGTACAAGCCGTACTCGGTACGGCCGCTCTCGGGATGGGTCTCCGAGAGCAGGAAGCCGCGGCCGTCGTAGTCGAACCTGCGCGTTTGCGAAGGCCCACCGCCGCGCGGCTTGATCGTCGCGACGCGCAGCCGATTGCCAACGTCGTAGACATAGCGCGCCTCGCCGCCGCCAGCAGGTTCGAGGACCTGCAGCAATCGACCGCGGGCGTCGTAGCGCTCGATCGTCGAGTGCGCCGTCTGGCCGTGCTCGCTGGTCGCGACCTTCTGGGTCCGCACCACCTCGCGAATGCCGCGGTAGGTGAAATCCACGCGCGCGCCGTCGGGCTGCGTGATTCGCCGGGCGCGGCCGAACGGGTCGTAGTTCTCGTACGTGGTCCAGCGCGCGGGCTTGCCACTGCCGTGCCAGGTCGAGACGCGCTTCAGCTCCCCTGAGACGTGACGCTCGGTGATGCGCTGGGCCCACACGGCGCTGGGCATCAGCCGGCGCTCCTTCCACAGGCGGCCGAAGCCGTCGAAGTAGAGTTCCTCGCGCGCAACAGGCGTTGCGGTCATCGAGCCGTTCGGGCGGTAGAAGAGCTCCATCTTCGGACCGGTCGCAACGATCGAATGGCGGATCTGCACCCACGCGCCACCGTGCGCCGCGCTGGGCTTTACCGCCGTGACGCGGTGGAGCTGGTCGTACTCGTAGGCGATTTCGAGGCCGGACGCATCTCGCTCCGACAGCACGACGCCCGACTTGTCGACCGTGCGGTCGAGCAGATGCCAGTCGGCACCACGATACGTCGACTTCGTGCGGACGCCGTGTTCGTACTGATGGTCGATCGTGACCTCGCCGCCGGCCGCGAGCTCGTCGAGCACGTGCTGAGGCAGGTTCTTGAAGGGATTGGGATGTTGCGGAACCTCGCCCGCCACGGCGGATGACGCGATGGCGAGTGCCAGCAGCGCAGCGAGGAGGGACGGCAGCAGAAGACGGTTCGGTCGCATGGGATCTCCCAGAGAAAAGATGTCCTACTTGACTAAACGCGTGCAGGACGGGAAATCACAAAGTTTGAAACCAGATTTTTCGGAAAACGCTCGGCGCTGCCCGGGCCGGCCGCTGTGACGATCCCCGCCAGCCGGGATCTGTAAGGATGTGGACCATGGAACCGCTGGCCTCGCCGGGCGCGTGAGCGCCGAGCCGTACGACGACGCGCCGGACGATCTCGCGCAGCTCGTGACCGAGAGCCATCGCGGCGACGCGGACGCGCAGCGCCTGCTGGTCGCGCGCATCGGGGCGAGCGTGCGCGCCGTCGCACGACGGACGGTGCGCGATCCGCACGACGCGGAAGATCTCAGCCAAAGCATTTTCCTGGCCGTGTTCCGCGGCCTCGCGACCTACCGCGGCGAGGCGCATTTCCGCGCCTGGCTGCAGGCCGTGGCGCGCAACGAGGCGCGCAAGTTTCTGCGCACGCGCATGCGGCGCGAGGATCCGGTGCGCGACGCCGTGCGCGAGCCGGACACCCTGCCCGCGCGCGCCGCGTCGGATCCGCTCGCCGCGCAGCGCGTCGGCAACGCGCTCGAGCAGCTCGCCGACGACGAACGCAGCGCGCTCGAACAGGTCGTCTTCGACGGCCGCAGCTACGCCGAGGCGGGACGCGCGCTCGGCTGTTCGGCGGGCGCGATCCGCGGACGCGTCTACCGCGCCCGGCAGGCCCTGCGCCGCTGGCTCGAGGATCACTGATGGAGAACGAAGCCGTGAACCATGCCGCCAACAACGACCCGACGATCGACGCGCTGAGCCGCGACGACGCGCTGGCGATCGTCTCGGCCAGCCTCGACGGCGAAGCCACGCCTGAGGAGCTCGACGCGCTCGCCCAGCATCTGGTCGACCATCCGGATACCCGCGCGGCGGCGGACGCGAGGGTCGCGCAGGACGCACTGCTGCGCAGCGGCCATCAGACGATCGACGCCGCGCCGCGCCGCATCGCATCCGTCGCGCGCCG
>JBCCOR010000677.1:0-3028 GCA_039025295.1 Acidobacteriota bacterium | reverse complement strand
GGCCAGGACGATCTGCTGATCGCCGCGCCCACCGACGGCCGCCATCCGGCGGTTGCGGCGCGCGCCGACGCGGTCGGCTTCTACGCCTATCCGCTGCTGCTGCGCATCGATCTCGACGGCGTCGACGGCTTCGGCGCGCTGCTCGATCGCGTCCGCCGCGTGACCCTCGACGCGTATCGCCATCGCCACGTGCCGTTCACCCAGGTGCTCGACGCGCTGCCCGAGGCCGGCCGGCCGCCGCTGCGCCTGCTCTTCGGCCTGTGGGACGATCCGCGCGCCGACAGGCTCGATCTGCCCGGCGTCGTCGCCGAGTCGATCGCGCCGGCGGCGGCCGACGTCGATCTCGAGCTCGCGCTGACCCTGCGCCGCGACGGTGCGGGCGGCCTGCGCGGTCAGCTGCGCTACGCCCGCGATCTCTACGACGCCGCGACGGTCGACGCGCTGCTCGAAAGCTACGACGCCCGACTCGGCGCGCTGGTCGAGCCCGCGGCGGACGCGCGCGACGCGCTGGCGCTCAACGCGCTGCCGATCGCCGACGCGCTGCACCAGCAGGCGATCCGCGTCCGCCGCGCCCAGACGCCCGTCACCCTGGCCGTCGCCTCGACCTTCACGGCCGAGCCGATCGCGCCGGCCCTCGCCTTCTGGGCCGACCGGCTCGGCGCGCCCGACGCCGCGATCCGCTTCGCGCCCTACAACCAGGTGCTGCAGCAGCTGCTGACGCCGTCGAGTCCGCTGCGGCGCAACCGGCGCGGCGCCAATCTGCTGCTGGTGCGCCTCGAGGACGCGTGGCGCTTCGCCGGCGCCGACGCGCCCGATCGCGGCGACGCCGGCGAAGCGAACAGCGCCGATCCGGGCACGGCCGACGCCGTCGTCGACGCGCCGCCGGCCGACGCCGCGGAACGCATCGCGGCCTACGCCGACGACCTACTCGCCGCGCTCGGCGCCGCGCTCGACGGCGATGGTGGCGGCAACATCCAGCGGCCGCCCTGGCTGCTCGTGCTCTGCCCCGCGTCGGACGCCGCGCGCGCGGCCTGCGCCGACGTCCTCGACGCCCAGCACAGCCGACTCGTCGACGCCGCCGACGCGCTGCCCGGGCTCGCCGTCTGCCGCGCCGACGATCTGCTCGCGCGCTATCCGGTCGACGGCCCGGTGCACGATCCGTACGCCGAGCGCCTCGGCCACATCCCCTACACCGAGGACGCCTTCATCGCCCTCGCGAGCGGCATCATGCGCCATCTCTACGGCCGGCTGCAGCCGCCGCTGAAGGTGATCGTCGCCGACTGCGACGGCACGCTCTGGGACGGCGTGTGCGCGGAGGACGGCGCCGACGGCGTCGGCCTGGATGCGCACCGCGTCGATCTGCAGCAGCGCATGATCGCGCGCCAGGAAGGCGGCGTGCTGCTCGCGCTGGCGAGCAAGAACGAGCCCGAGGACGTCTTTGCGGTCTTTGAGCGACGCGCGCCGGACATGCCGCTGACCCGCGATCATCTGGTCGGCTGGCGCATCGACTGGCGGCCGAAGGCGGGCAACGTCGCCAGCCTGGTCGATGATCTCGCGCTCGGCCTCGACAGCGTGCTCTTCCTCGACGACAACCCGGTCGAATGCGCCGAGATGACGGCCGGCGCGCCGGCGGTTGCCGCGGTGCAGATCCCGGCGACCCTGTCGGGCGAGGACCCGGCCGATCTGCCCGCGTTCCTCGACCATCTGTGGCGCCTCGATCCGCCGTCGGACGGCGCGGCGCCGACGCGCGAGGATCGCGACCGCACGCGCATGATGCGCGAGAACGCCAGCCGCGCCCAGGCCGCGCGCGGCGCGGCGAGCCTGGGCGATTTCTTCGCCGCGCTCGCACTCGAGATCGACGTCGCCGCGCCCGCGGCCGACGACGTGCCGCGCCTGGCCCAGCTGACCGCGCGCACCAACCAGTTCAACGCGCGCAAGATGCCGCTCGACGCGGCGACGATCGAAGGCTGGCGCGGCGACGAAATGGCCGGCGACGGCGGCGCATCGCCGATCGTGCGCGCCGTGCGCGTGCGCGACCGCTTCGGCGACTACGGCCTGGTCGGCTTCCTCGCCGCCCGGCCCGACGCCGACGATGCGACCACGCTGCGGGTCGACGCGCTGCTGCTCAGCTGCCGCGTTCTCGGCCGCGGCGTGCCGCACGCGATGCTCGCCGAACTCGGCCGCGTCGCCCAGGCGCGCAGCCTGACGCAGATCGCGATCCCGACCGCGCGCGCCGCGCGCAACCGACCGCTCTACGACTTCCTCGAATCGGTCGTCGGCCCGCTCGACAGCGACGATTCGGCGCCGGTCGCGCGCCTGACGGCCGACGCCGCGGCGGCACTTCGCTTCGATCCGGCGGCCGTCGGGAGCGACGCCGAAGACGACGCGGGCGACGACGGCGCGTCCGCCGAGGCGCTCGACGACGCGCGCCCCGCGCTTTGGGCCGACGGCGCGCGCCTCGGCGAGATCGCGCGCCAGCTGCGCACGGTCGACGCGATCCGCGCCGCGATCGGCGCCCATCGACGCGCGTCGGCGCCGAGCGGCGCGGCGGACGACGACGCGGTCGCGCCCGAGACGGCGCTCGAGCGCGAACTGGTCGCGCTCTGGAGCGATCTGCTCGGCCGCGGCCACCCACCGAGCGTCACCGCCAACTTCTTCGACCTCGGCGGCGATTCGCTGCTCGGCCTGCAGCTGCTGACGCGCGTGCGCCAGACCTTCGGCGTCGAGCTGACGCTGCGCGATCTGCTCGAGGAGGATCTCTCGATCCGCGCGCTCGCCAACCTGCTCGAGGCGCGCCAGCTCGACGACGCCGACGACGACGAGCTCGACGCGATGCTCGCCGAGCTCGACGGGCTGTCGGAGGACGAGGTGCGCGCGCTGCTCGAGGAAGACGCGTGAGCCGCGCGACGGGCGCGTCGGACGCGCCGCGCCCGCTGCGGCTGCTGCTGCTCCAGCGCTCGCCCTATCTGCCCGCCTACGGCGGCGCGCCGATCGCCAACCGCGCCCTGCTCGCCGCGCTCGCCGCGCG
>JBCCOR010000676.1:0-3029 GCA_039025295.1 Acidobacteriota bacterium | reverse complement strand
TTCTCCGCCCTGGCCCACGTCGACGACGACGAGCTGAACAAGCGTGCCAACGGCGATCTCGATGGCCTGAGCAAGAATGGCGGCAATCCGCTGCCGGTGTTCTCGAGCACCAATCGCGCGCTCAGCGGCAGCCGCCAGGCGCAGCCGTTCAACGCCAACAGCTTCCAGAATGGCCAGCTGACGGCGATCGGACCGGCGGTCGTCGCAGCCGCTGGCCCCACGCCGGGCTTCACCACGGCCCTGCAGGATGGGTCGCTGATGATCGTCGATCCGGACGTCATCACCGATCCGACCCGCACCCTCAACCCGTGCACCGGCGCAGGTACCCCGGGCGGCGCCTGGACCTTTGCGCGCCTGATGACGGACATGGCCAACCAGCCGCTGACCGGCATCCACCCGAGCGTCTTCGTCGAGGACTGGGTGAGCTCCTGGCTGGTCAATCAGACCGTCAACGGCTTCACCGCCAACGCGCGTCCGGCGATGGCTGCGATCATCAACGACTGGCGCGCGCGCAGCGGCGGCTACAAGCTCGATCTCAACAAGGCGCCCTTCCGCCTGCTCGCGATCGTCAACCGCGCCGACCTGCGCGACACCACCACCGGCGGCGGCGGCTACGGCGGCGGCGGCGGCGGCACCAGCTTCCTCAACGCCGGTGAAGGCCGCTTCATCTTCGGCCTCGTCGACGTCAACACGCGCGGCTGCAGCCCGCAGCCGTTCTCGGTGATCTTCGAGTACGGCGTGCCGCTGACCCGCTGCACCAGCGTGCGCGACTGGGCCAAGAAGTGGCTCGATCTGCCGAGCCACGGCCCGATCGGCTCGCCGGCCTACAACGCCGCGCTGCAGGATCTGACCGACGTCTTCGCCACCGCCAACGCCAACCCGCGCAAGCCGAACGGCAACGCGATCAACCAGGTTCGCACCAACGAGATCGCACTCGCGAATCCGTGGGAGCTGCGCGAGTTCCGCCTGCTCGACCCGACGCCGTCGCTGCTGTCGACCACCACCAACGTCGGCACGCCGCACGACTCGTTCAACCACACGCCGGTGGTCAACAACATCATCAACGGCATCACCCCGCTCGCCACGACGCTGACCCCGAACCCGCAGACGACGTTCATGGGTGCCACGTGCGCGGGCGGCGCGCTGCCGCTGACCTTCTGGGACGGCGTCCCGTCGATCGCGACCGGTCAGCGCTTCCCGTTCTCGCTCGGCACCTGCAACGGCTGCCACGGCCGTGAGACCGACACCAACTTCGTCCACGTCGATCCTTCGACGCCGGGCCTGCCGGCGACGCTGTCGAACTTCCTCATCGGTGCTAGCGTCAACGATCCGGTCAACTGCCTGGTCAGCCGCTTCTTCGACGATCTCGATCGTCGCGAGAACGATCTCAACAGCCTGGCCAGCATCGCCTGCTTCTCGACCGTGCCGGTCAACCGCTTCGCGGTGGTCGATCACCTGCTCCGCTTCCAGGTGCTGCCGGAGGATCTGATCGGCGGCGGTCCGTTCACGCCTGAGCTCAAGGAGTTCACGCCCGACAACATCTTCAACCCGCCGATTCCGCAGGCCCACTGATCCCGCGCATCGACACGGTTGAGCACGCGGGCGCGCAGCGCGCCCGCGGCCATCGCGCGGCGCCGCCCTTCCTGGGCCGGTGCCGCGTTTTTCGTTGGATCGAATCGGTTTCAGAAGGAAATCGCCGGCGACGGATCGCGCCGGCGGCGGCGTGCGCCGGGCTCAGGCCTCGGCGAGCACGCGCGCGACGACTTCGGTGATGTCGGTCGGCCGGAACGGCTTCTGCAGGAAGTCGGCGAAGTGATCGGCGTCGTCGCCGAACTGGGCGATGGCATCCTGATGGCCGTAGCCGCTCATCAGGATCACGGCCACCGACGGATCGATCGCGCGCAGCGCGCGCAGGGTGTCGGGACCCGAGAGGCCGGGCATGGTCATGTCGAGGAAGATCAGCCCGATCGCGGCGCCGGCCTCGCGGTAGCGGTCGACGCCGGCCTGGCCGTTGCGCGCGTCGTCGACGGCGTAGCCGGCGCGCTCGAGCACGCGGCGCACGACCATGCGAACCGTGTCCTCGTCGTCGATGATCAGAATGCGCGCGCCGCCGTCGGCGCCGGCGGCATCGGTTGCGCCGGCGGGATGCGGCGCGGCGTTGGCGTGGGGGGACGACAGGAAGGCAGCGGACAGCATCATGACGACGTCGCTCTTTCGACAGGGTTCGCGTGCGATCGCGCCGACGAACCGGTGCGATCGATCAGGACTGGCCGTGATTGTACGACAGCTGTTGCCACAGACAGCGCGCGCCGCCGGCTCAGGGCGCCCACCAGACCTCGGTCGGCCGATCGTCGCGCAGGATGGCGCGGATCGGCAGGACGCGATCGGGGCCGCGCTCGCAGGCGTGGCGGTATACGGCCCACTTCTCGTCGCCGGTGATGTGCAGCACGCGCCGGCGGCTGTCGAGCAGCGCGCTGGCGGTCAGGCTCAGGCGCGGATGGGGGGCGTCGCGCGGACGCACGGCCAGGCAAGTGGCGTGGTTGTTGCGGTCGATGCCCGCGCTCAGCGCCTGGGTCTCGGGAAAGAGCGAAGCCGTGTGGCCGTCGGTGCCCATGCCGAGCACCACGACGTCGAACGGCCGCGGAATCACGGTCAGCGCCTCGGTCACCTTGACGTGCGCCATCTCGGGCGTGGCGATGCCGTCGAGGTACAGACCGACAAAGCGCGCGTCGGCCGCCGCACCCTGCAGCAGATGCGTGTGCACGAGATGGGCGTTGCTGTCTTCGTGGTCCGCGGGCACCCAGCGCTCGTCGGCGAGGGTGATCCACACCTGCGCCCACGGCACGTCGCCCTGCGCGCACAGCGCGTCGAAGAGCGGCACCGGCGTCGAACCGCCCGAGACGATCAGGCTGGCGTGTCCGCGCTGGTCAACGGCGGCGCGCAGATCGTCGGCGATCTGCGCGGCCAGGGTCTCGGCGAGCGTTTGTCGGTTCTCGAGGCGATGTTCGATCGGTTCGGCCACGGCGCGG
>JBCCOR010000675.1:0-3040 GCA_039025295.1 Acidobacteriota bacterium | reverse complement strand
CGCCGCCGCGGCGGCCGGCCGCGACGCCGGAAGTGACGCCGCCTACGCGGACGCCGCCGGCGCGGGCGACTGCCCCGTCGGCAGCTGGACGCGCGCGACCGACCTGCCGAAGCCGCTCGGCGCCGCCGAGATCAACCGCGATATCTCCCAGGTGATCGTCGCGGAGGCCGGCGCCGGATGGCCGTGGCTCGACTACGATCCGGCGATCGTCGCGGTCGGCGAAACACTGTCGTCGGCGTTTCCCAACGGTCCGTGCGGCGATCATCTCGAGGGCCAGGCGATCATCCCGGCTGATCCGAACAACCGCCTGCTGCGGTCCGACGTCTGGCTGGCGATCGACCGGGTCGAGGACGCCGGCCTGAGCGGACGCAGCTGGCCTGGCGGACGCTGCGCCTACCGCATCGGCCCGGCCGAGCCGCGCGCCGGCGTCACGATCGGCGAGAGGACGGTGATCGACGACGCCGTGCCGCCGTTCAACGAGCTCACCCACGTGCTGCGCGACGGCGCGATGGTCTGGTTGGCGCTGCAGTTCAACGGCTACCGCAGCGAGTTCCCCGCCGGCGGCAACAAGCTCGTGGCGCTCGATCTGTGCACCGGCGACGTGCGCTGGCAGAGCGACGACTACGTCGCCAGCGGCCCGGTGCTGCTCGCCGGGCCGTACCTGATCGCCACCGAAGGCTTCACCGAAGAGCCCGATCGCCTGCGGGTCTACGATCGCGCCACGGGCGCGGTGGTGCAAACCCTCGATCTGCCGAGCCGCGCCGAGGAAATCGCGCTCACGCCCGAGAAGCTCTACGCCCTGACCTACAACAGCCTGGTGACCTTCCCGGTCGTCACCGCGATCGACGACCTGCCTGCGCCCGCCGTCGACCAGGTGCTGTACTGAGCGATCGCGGGCGTCAGCCCGTCTGCGCGTGAAAGCGGCGGATGCGCGCGAGTCCTTCCTCGAACGCGGCCTCGTCGATCGACAGCACGAAGCGGCAGTGCTCGGGGATGCCAGTCCAGCGGCTGTTGTTGATCAGCAGATCGACCGACGTGGCCATCGCGTCCCCGATGGTTTCGCTATCGAGGTTGCGGCCGGCATAGCCGCTCGGCCGCGCGACCAGGAACAGACCGCCGCGGGTCGGCAGCGGATCCCAGCCGCAGGCCTCGAGCGTCGCCGCCAGCCGCTCGGCCCGCGTCGCCAGGGTGCGACGCTGCGCGGCGAGCTCGCGGCGCAGCGTCGCGTCGGGCTGGTTGAGCGCGGCGAAGATGCGGCGCGCGGCGTAGCGCACGGCGACGTGGGGCACGCCGGCCGGATTCGCCGCCGCCGCGTCGGCGAGCGCCTGGCTCTGGCACCACGCGAAGCCGAAGCGCAGGCCGCCGGCCGCGAGCTCTTTCGACACGCCGCCGAGCACCACCAGATCGAGCGCGTGCGCGGCCAGCACGGCGTCGAGATCCCAGGTTTCGCGGCCGTGATGCTCGAGTCCGGAAAACAGCACGTCGAGCACGACGCGGGCGCGATGCTTCGAGGCGACGGCGAGAAGCTCGGCGAGCTCGTCGTGGCCGTAGAGGCTGCCGGTCGGGTTGACCACCGGACCGTTGAGATAGAGCCACGGCCGATCGGCGCCGGCCAGCGCCCGGTCGAGCGCCTTCGGCGTGATCTTGAAACCGTTCGTCCGCCGCGTGGGAATCTCCGCGCAGCGGCTGCCGAACGCCTGCGCGGCCGCGACGAAGTAGCCGTAGGCACCCGCCGGAAAGAGGAAGGTGCCGCGCTCGGCGGCGCACGCCTCGGCGAGCGCGGCGAAGAGCGGTGACACGCCCAGCCCGAGCACGAGCCGCCGTCGATCGCGCGCGCTCTTGACGCCGAGGCCGACGCGCTGGCGCAGGAAGACCGCGATCTCGGCGGTCGGATCGGCCTCCGCCGGCGTCAGCAGGCGGCGCGCATAGGCCTCGAAGAGGCTCACCCGCACGATCGTCGGCGCCGGCAGCTCGTTCTCGCCGTAGTCCATGCGCACCGTCTGCGGCCCGATCGGACGATGCTCGCCGGCGAGCGCCGGATGGTCGAAGGCGCGCACGCAGGCGTCGGCGAGCGGCGGCCGCGGTGGCTCGCTGGCGCCGGCGGCAAGCGCGGCCGGCGCCGCCTGACCGCGGTCGAGGCGGAAGGCGAGCAGCTCGTCAAGCAGCGTCTCGTAGTAGAACTGGGTGAGGATCGGCACCCGGCTGTAGCTGACCGCCGCCATGTTGATCAGGGCGTCGTGCAGCTCGGCGCTGGCGGTCATCAGGAAACTCATCTGCAGATCGCCGTCGACCTGGTTCTTGATCAGCCCGAGCAGCAGCGCGACGTTGGCGGGCAGCGGCGCTTCGGCGAGCACCTGGAAAACACCGTTGTGCGCCGGCTGGCTCGACAGCTCGAGCACCTCGGAGAGATCGATCACCAGCTGCGCGCCGATCTCGTCGGCGACGCGGGTCAGGCGCAGGAACGAGTCGGGGGTGCTGGCGTCGAGCGCGCTCAGGCGCATGACGACCAGCGCGGGCGCGAGCCGCTCCATCAGCTTGCACACCAGATCGACCCGCGCCGGGCATTCGAGAATCGTCGCACCGTCCGGCGCGACCAGGCCGGACGCCCCCAGCAGCGCACGATCGACCAGCGCCAGGATCGGCCGGAAGAGGGTGAAGAGATTGCGCAGCGCGCAGGCGCGGTTGGGCAGCGCGATCAGGCTGCTGGTGTGGGCGTCGACGGGAATCGCAAAGTACTGCCGGAGAAACGCCGCGAACGCCTGCCGCAGCGCCGGCGTGCCCGCGGTCTCGCCGTAGGGCAGGGCGAGCTGCCGGCTCACCAGATCGGCGATGCGCACCAGGAACGCCGCCTTCTCGGTGGCCACCGCGGTGTCGTCGTAGGCGAGATCGAGGCTGTTGCGGGCCTGCTGCCAGGCGTCGCCGTCGAGGGTGCGCAGGGTCGCGTTGAGGGCGTGGGTCGGCTCCCAGAAGCGGAAGCGGCCGCGGAACACCGTCAGCGCGTGGTAGATCGCACCGCCCCCGCGGCCTACGCCCGCGCGGG
>JBCCOR010000674.1:0-3048 GCA_039025295.1 Acidobacteriota bacterium | reverse complement strand
CGTAGCCCTCGATCTCGTTCCGCTGGCGCGCCCGATGATGGAAGTAGTCGGCGATCGCCAGGCCGAAGCCGACCACCGTCGCACCGAGCGCGATCGGCGCGCCGACGCCGGTGCCGAGCAGGAACGCCGCCGTGGCGAACGCCGAGGTCGTGGCCGCGGCGGCCTCGCCGATCTCCAGCGCGCCGCCGACGTTGTCGCCGGCCTTGAAGTCGTCGATCGCATCCTTGGTCGCCAGGCCGGCGGTGATGCCGTCGGCCAGCGGCCCGAGCCAGTTGAGCACCTTGAGCGTATGGCCCGCGGCCTCGAGGCTCTTGGCGAAGACGCTCGGCGCCTCCTCGGCGGCCTCGGCGCCGACCCGCCCCGCGACCACGGCGAAGTCGCCCGCGGTCTCCGTGCCCTGGGCAGCCGCCTGCGCCGCCGCCGTGCGCCCGATCTCGGCCATCTCGACCTCGCCGCCGAGCGCCTGCTCCAGTTCCTCGAAGCTCTCGAACGCGTCGAAGAATTCTTCCTCGTCGCTGATCTCGCTGAGCGCGTCGAAGAATTGCTCCTCGGCCTCGGGATTGTCGAGCACGCCCAGGTCCTCGACGGCGTCGTAGAACGCCTCGGTGTCCTCGACGCCCATGTTGGCCAGCTCGATCTCGGCCGTCGGCCGGTCCATCTGGAAGATCTGCTGCAGGCGCCCGGCCTGCGCGGCGAGGTTGCCGCCCAGATCCTGAAGACCCTGGCCCAGCCACTTGAGGTTTTGGGCGCTGCTGGTGTCGAGGCCGAGCAGCTCGGTCGCGCCGACCAGCTTGGCGGTCGCCTCGCCCTTCGAGATCACCGCCATCGCGCCCGCGGCCGTGCCCAGGCGACCGACCGGATCGGTCGGCAGGTTGCCTTCCGACGCGTTGTAAATCAGCGCCGCCGCGCCGGCGAAGGCGAAGAAGGCGTCGAACGCGCCGCGCGCCTGGAGCGTGTCGACGAAGTTGCGCGCCGCCGCGCCGATCTCCGCATCGAGGCCGAGGCGCTCGAGCTCGAGCAGCATGCCTTCCGGCGTGAGATCGCCGTTCGAGACGCGCGCTGCCTCCGTGATGCCGCGCACCAGCTGCGCCTGCTGCGGCCCCGACAGATGCGAGATCGAGTCGGCCAGGTAGGTGAACGGCGCCAGGCCGAGCTGGCCTTTGGTGAGGATCTCGTTGATCACGTCGCCGACGGCGAGCTCGGCGTCCTCGATCGGCACGTCCTTGAGGAAGTCCTCGGGATCGTGGTTGAAGCCGGCGGCCTGGAAGTCGAGCAGCGCTTCGTTGTAGACGTCGGTCGGCGCGATCTTGGCGAGATGATCGAAGGCCTCGCGCACCGCCGCTTCCTGCTGATCGGCCGGCATCAGGCGCAGGCGCTCCTGAAACGCTGGGCCGGTGATGTAGCCGACCAGCTCGTCGACCGCGGTCGGACCGAGCTGCGACGCGGTCTCCTCCGCCCGCAGCTCTGCCTGGATCGCCTGGAAGCCGGCGATGGTCTCAGGATCGTTTTGCATCGCTTCGAGATCGGCCTGCACCTTGTCGATGTCGACCTTGCCCTCGAACGGCTTCTGGTGCGCCAGCGCGAGCACCCGCATCAGGTTGTAGAAGACCTTCTCGGGCGTGCCCTCCTCGGCCTGCGCCAGGCGATCGAAGAACGCGTCCTGGACGGCGCTGTCGACCGCGTCGATCTGCGCATCGGTGAACGGCAGCGGCGGCAGCCAGTGGTCGAGCAGCGCGGTGGCGAGGTCGGGCGCGTGGACGTTGACGAAGTCGGTCAGCGCCTCGAGCTCGGCCGGCGCCAGGATGCCGCCCTGCGGATGCTCGGCGAAGAAGGCCTCGATCGCGGCGCGCTTCTCATCGTTGCTGAGATCGACGCTGCTCAAGAGCGTGGCGAAGCTGCTGCCGACCTCGGGGCGCGTCGGCCGGCCGAGCGGCGCGGCGCCCGGGCGGTGGACGGTGAACACGAAGTCGTTGAAATCGCGATCGCCGTTCTCGCGGTCCTCGAAGGCGAACGTGATCGAGCCGTCGTCGTTGCGCTCCACCTTGGCCATGCCGCTGTCGGAGGTGTAATCGCGCCCGGTCGTGCGGTTGACCAGCTTGAATTCGAGCTCGGCGCCGGCCGGCAGCGAGCCGAGATCGGCCTTCTCGAACCAGTTGGCGTGTTTGGTGCTCTCGACCAGCGTCTCCCATTCGCCGGTCTCGGGGTTCTTGTACTGCAGCTGGAGATCGTCGTTGGCGTTCGACTCGGCGTATTGGATGCCGAAGCGGTCGTGCGCCTCGGTGGTCTTGACCTCCTCGAAGTCGCCCCCCTCGTCGGGGCCGGTCTGCTGCGCGAGCTCCTGAATCGTCAGGCCGGGCCGCGACACGGTGAGCTCGAGGTCGTTGAAGTCGCCGCGCTCCGTCCGGCGGTCCTCGAAGCGCAGCGCGAGCGTGCCGTCGCCGCGGTCCTCGACCTGCACCAGACCGCTGTCGGAGCGGATCTCGGTGCCCTGCGTGTGGTTGATCGCGCGGAATTCGAGCGCGTGGCCCGACCGCACGGTCGGCAGCGCGAATTCCGGCTGGCCGTCGACGCGGCGGGTGTCGGCGATCAGCGTGCGCCATTCGCCCGACGCGGGATCGCGAAACTGCAGCTCGAGATGGTCGCTGCCCTGGGCGCCGTCGAAGCGCGCGACGATGCCGTTGACGTCGTCCTCACCCGCGACGATCGCGGTGTAGCTGCCGCCGCCGTCGAAGCCCGGACGCTGGGTGTCGGTCTGCAGCACGAAGCCGTCGACGCTGCCGGCCGGCGCGAAGCGGTCGGGATCGAAATACGGCGGATCAGCCGGTCCGCTCGGCGCGGCGGCCGGATCGTCGAGGCCGACGGACGGATCGACCGGGCGGTAGGGATCAACCGGTATGAACAGACCGTCGCCGTCGCCCGGCTGGTAGAGATCGCCCGGCCGGTCGCCGATGCCGGGCCGGTAGATCAGCGTGGGCGTATCGAGATCGTCGGCGGGAATCGGCCGGCCGTCGGCGTCGAACCGAAGCAGCTCACTCGCCGGATCATCGG
>JBCCOR010000673.1:0-3055 GCA_039025295.1 Acidobacteriota bacterium | reverse complement strand
CGGCCAGCTCCGGGGCTCGGTCGATGCGGTGATCGTCAGCCAGAACGCGGCGCAGATCACCCTGCCGGGCAGCTCGGTGGCGCGCCTGGCCGAGATGCCCGAGGTCGCCCGGATGATGGCCGTGCCGGTGATGGAGCCGCATCTCGACAAGCAGGACGACAGTCTCGGTCTGCGCACGGGCTTCTGGAATGACAACGTCGACGGCGGCGTGTGGGACGTCGGCGTGCTCGACACGGGCGTGCAGCAGAATCATCCGTCGCTCGATCACCTGACCTTCGAATCGACCCACGGCACCACCGACAGCAACGGTCACGGCACCAAGGTGGCCGGCATCATCGCCAGCGACCACGGGACCTACCGCGGCATGGCCTACAGCCTCGACAACATGCTGGTCGGCGACTGCATCTCGAAGTCGATCAAGCACGGCGACTGGATGGTCGGCGATCGCTCCGACGATCCCGAGGTGATCAGCATGAGCTGTGGCAGCTCCGGCTCCGTGAGCAGCGACTACAGCTCGAGCGAGAAGTTTTGGGACGCGCTGGTCGACAACCATCGGGTGCTCTTCATCAACTCCGCCGGCAACACGGGTGACGGCACGTCCACCATCACGCGGCCGGCGACGGCCTACAACCTGATCTCCGTGGCGAACGTCTACGACAACGACACCACCTCGCGCAGCGACGACTTCCTGCGCTACACGAGCGCCCGCGGACCGAGCTTCGGCGGTCGCAAGAAGCCCGATCTCTCGGCGCCGGGCCACAACACCAAGACGACCAACAACGACTGGGCGACGAGTGACGACTTCGTCAACTTCGGTGGCACCAGCGCGGCCGCGCCGCACGTTGCGGGCGGTGCGATCCTGGTGACCGATCTGCGCAGCAACGACGATCCGAAGGCGACGAAGGCCGTGCTGATCAACAGCGCCGACGCCTGGGACAGCAACGGCAAGGTCAACGGCAGCCAGTGGAACAAGGAGTTCGGCTGGGGCTACCTCAACCTGGGCAAGGCGTGGCTCAACGGCACCGACGTTTTCACCCACACCATCGCCGAGGGTGGCACCGAATACAAGCTGTACCTCGGCACGATGCACGCGTGGGAGAAGGCGACCCTGGTGTGGCATCGCCACGCCGACTACAACGGCAGCAGCACGCCCACGCAGATTGCCGACCTGACCGATCTCGATCTCTACGCCTACCGGGCCACCAACGGCGCGAAGATGGACAGCAGCATCTCGTTCGTCGACAACGTCGAGCAGGTCACGGTGAATGCCGACGGCGAATACGTGCTCAAGGTCAAGCTCATCGGCGACATCGACAGCAGCCTGCCGAACCAGGCCTACGCGCTGGCGACGGAAGAGAACTTCATTCAGGTCGATCCGCCGAGCCTGTCGGCCGTCGCAGTCGACGTGGTCACGCCGTCGGGTTTTCCGGGGCTCTTTCCGGTTCAGATGATCGTTTTGGTGACGAACAGCGGCGATGCGCCGGCTGGCAGGACCGCCATTTGGCCCGATGCGCCCAACGGCTGGGCTGCGGTGCCGCTGATTCCGGAGCTGACCGTTCCGGGTAACACGACGTTGGCATTCCCGATCATGGTGTTCTCCAACTGCACCAGCGCCGGCCAGACGGGAACGATCGACATCACCGCGGTTTCGGGCGCCTACGGCGAGGACTACGTCGCCACGACGACAGGCACGGTCAACTGCATCTGAGTCAACGAGCGCCTTCAGAGTCACAGCGCGCCCCCGCGGCGTCGGCGATTGACGCCGGCGCCGCGGGGGCGCGCTTGCGTCTGCGCAGATTCGCGGCCCGTGCGGGATGTCGGATGGTGTCGGCCGTACGAATGTCGCGCGATGTCGGCCGTGCGCGACATGGGATGCGTTCACCTGAAATAGAGATTCGGGCGCGATGAATTCTCTATAGAAGAGCTTGCTCTTTTTATTTTGCTTTGCGGACAGATGCTGAGCTGGTATGCACTTTGCCATGGGAATGCGTATTCCATGCATCAACCGGAGAGCCCACCGCCCGTCCTGCGTACGCGCAGCACGCTGCGCAACCCGTCATCGAGAGGAACGAATCATGCAATTTTCCTGGTCCCACTTCAAAGCAACCTCGGTCGCAGCCACCGCTGCGACGTTCGCCCTGATCGGTGCGACGGCCGGTGCCGACGCCGTCTTCGCGCAGAAAGCTGACAGTGCCGCCGCGGCAGCCTTGACGGATCGCGGCGTCTACACCGCGCCGAACGGCGACGTCTTCACCTACGTCAAGCAGGTCGGTGGCGCGGAGGATGCGATCACGTACTACCGCGACGGCGTGGCCTACGACGCTGAGGCGCTGTCGCGCTACAAGCGCGAGAACCCGCCGCCGATCGTCGATCGGGATCTGAGGGAGAGGGCCGAGCGCGCCGGCGATGCGCCGATCGAGGTGATCGTCTGGCTGAAGAACCGCCCGGGCGCCGCGATCGCCCAGCAGGTGCAGGAAGTCTACGCGCCCGAGCTCAAGGCGATTTCGGACGAGGTCGTTGCGATTCAGCGGCAGCTCCGCCTCGACGGCTCGCTGTCGCCCGAGGAAGAGCGGGCGTACATCGACTTCGCGCAGCGCGGCTATCTGCAGCTGACCGCGGCGCAGCAGGCGGTCGTCGACGAGGCGAAGCAGACCGCCGACGCGCTGAGCGCTGAGATCCAGCGCGAGGTGCGCCGTCAGACCGAGCGGGCGATCGCCGACGATCAGCGCCAGCTGGCGCGCGCCATCGGCCAGCTCCGGGGCTCGGTCGATGCGGTGATCGTCAGCCAGAACGCGGCGCAGATCACCCTGCCGGGCAGCTCGGTGGCGCGCCTGGCCGAGATGCCCGAGGTCGCCCGGATGATGGCCGTGCCGGTGATGGAGACACATCTCGACAAGCAGGACGACAGCCTCGGTCTGCGCACGGGCTTCTGGAACGACAACGTCGACGGCGGCGTGTGGGACGTCGGCGTGCTCGACACGGGCGTGCAGCAGAATCATCCGTCGCTCGATCACCTGACCTTCGAATCGACCCACGGCACCACCGACAGCAACGG
>JBCCOR010000672.1:0-3061 GCA_039025295.1 Acidobacteriota bacterium | reverse complement strand
CGATGATCCGCAGGCGGCCTCGGCACCGCTGGTGCCGGGCGCGTCGGTGAGCGCGGTGCTGGCGATGGGCGATCTCAACCTGTCGGCCACCGGCACGGTCACCGACCGCCGCGGCGATCGCCTGGTGGCCTTCGGCCATCCGCTGCTCAGCATCGGCCCGGCGCTGCTGCCGATGGCCACCTCCGAGGTGGTCACCGTCATCGCCAGCCGGGCGAGCTCGTTCAAGATCGCCAATCCGAAGGCGATCGTCGGCGCGTTCGATCTCGATCGCGAGGCCGGCGCGCGCGGCGTCGTCGGCCTGGAGGCGCCGCTGCTGCCGGTGACGCTGCAGCTGCGCGGCCTGGTCGAGCACGACCATCGCTTCGCCGTCGTCGACCATCCGACGCTCACCACCGCGCTGGTGACGACCTCGGTGCTCGGTGCGCTCAGCGCGCGCAGCCTGCTGTTCGGTCCGCAGGGCGTCGACATCGCGCTCACCCTCACGCTGTCCGAGTCGCTGAACGAGCCGCCGATCGTCCTGCGCGAGCGCTTCGACGGACCGCGCGCGGCGATCGAGGCGGTGGTCTTCCTGCAGACGTACCTCACGTTCCTGATCGACGGCCCCTACGGCGCCATCGCGCTCGACCGGATCGACATCGCGCTGCGTCAGGATCCGCAGCCGGCCCTGCGCACGCTGGTCGCGGCGTATGCCGACCGCGTCCGGGTCGCACCCGGCGAGACGGTGATCCTGACCCTGATCGATGCCCCGGCCGACGCGCCGGCCGAGCCGACGCGCCGGCGCACCCGCCGGCTCGCGGTCGACGTGCCGACCGATCTGCCCAACGGCCGCTACAGCCTGCTGATCGGCGACGGCACCACGATCGATCTGGCGCGCCAGCTCGTGCGGCGCACAGCGCCCCAAACCCAGGCGCAGTTCTTCGCGTCGCTGCGCACGCAGCGCGATCGCCGGCAGCTCAACGTGCTCGGCCTGATGGCCGCGCCCGGTCGCGCGGTCGCCGGCGCGGCGCTGCCGGCCCTGCCCGGCTCCGTGCGCGGCGTCTTCGCCGGCGCGCGCACCACCGCCAAGGCCATCGTCGGCACGCCGCTCGAGCTGGTGATCGTCGACGAAGGCAAAGCGACGGCGCTCGATGAACCGCTCGAAGGCGCCGTGCGCGTCGATCTCGACGTCGACCGCGCGCTGCGCGCGGTGCGGCTCGAGCGATGAACCACCCGCAACGAACCCGCGCCTGCGAACCCCCCGCTTGCGAACTCAAGCCTGGACCGAAACCGAAACCGTGCGAGATCGAATGTTCATGACCCGCCGCGTCGCCCCGCCCGCCGTGCCCTTCATCGGCGCGGTCCTCTTCGGATGGCTCGTTTTGTTCGCCGGCCCGGTCCCCGACGCGCGGGCCAATGACGACAGCGCGTCGGTCGGCAGCGAGAGCGTGCGCCTCTTCCGCGCCGACAGCGCCGATGCCCTGGCGCGCGGCGCGCGCGAAGACCTCAGCCTCGACGCCGACGGCACGCTCGCGCTGGCGGCCCGGGTCGAGGCCGTGGCGCGCATCGACGAGCCGTTCGCCTTCGCCACCGTCGGCCTGCGCGACGGCTGGGCGGTCGGCACGGGCAACGCTGGGCGGGTGCTGCACGTCGCCCCCGACGGCGCGGTCAAGGTGCTGTTCACGGCGTCCGAGCCCGAGATTTTCGCCCTCGCCGCCGACGCGCGCGCGCCGGCGTCCGGCGCCGTGGCTGCGGCCGACGCGCGCACCGACACGCTCTGGGTCGGCAGCTCACCCGGCGGACGCGTCTACCGCATCGACCTCGGCGACGGCACGGTCGAGCCGTTCTTCGAGCCCGACGGCGCCACCTACATCTGGGCGCTGGCCCGCGATCGGCGCGGCCGATTGCTGGTCGGCACCGGCCTGCCCGGTCGCCTCTACCGCGTGTCGAAAGACGGCAAGGCCGAGCTCCTGCTCGACGGCGTCGATCGCCACGTGCGCGCGCTGACGCCGCTCGCCGACGGCGGCGTGCTGGTCGGCACGGCGGGGCAGGGGCGCATCCTGATGCTCGATGAGGATGGCCGCGTGCGCACGCTCTACGACGCCGCCCATCCCGAGATCGTCGCGTTCGCCGCCGTGCCCAAGCGCGACGCCGCCGACGCCGCAGCCGGCGAGGGCGCCGACGCCAGCGGCGGCGGCGTGCTCGCCTACGCGGCGGCGCTGGCGTCCGAAGCGAGCTACGTCGATCTGTCGGGCACCAACGGTGCCGCGGCCGCCGTCGCCGCCGCCGCCGGCAGTCCGGCGGTGACCGTCGACGCCAACGGCGGCGACACGATCGGCTCGCGCGGCGCCGGCTTCACCGGACCGCGCAGCGTGCTGCTCGAGATCGACCGCGACGGCAGCGTGCGCGAGGTGTGGACGGCCGACGACGCCACCGTGCATTCGCTCCTCTGGCACGACGAAGCGCTGTGGGTCGGCACCGGCCCCGAGGGGCGCCTGCATCGGCGCACGGATGGACGCATGGTGATCGAGCGCAGCCTCGCCGCGCGCCAGGTGACGGCGATGGCCAACGGCATCGGCGATCTCGGTCCGGCGCTGGTCACCGCCAACGGCGCCGGTTTGTCGACCCTGCCCGGCGGCACCGAGCGCCGCGGTGTCTACACCAGCGCCGTGCTCGACGCCCAGCAGGTGGCGCGCTTCGGCGTGCTGCACTGGCGCGGCGCGCTGCCCGAGGGCGCGTCGCTGCAGGTCGAGGTCCGCAGCGGCCTGAGCGCTCAGCCCGACGCCACCTGGACGCCCTGGGTCGACGCTGCGCCGCTCGGCGACGGCGTCGACGCCCGAACCATCGCCCTCAGCGCGCTGTCGGCCGGCCGCTACATCCAGTGGCGGGCGACCTTCGAGGCGCGCGAGCGCGGGCGGGCGCGCGGCCCGCGCGTGACCGCGGTCGAGCTGTCGTACCGGCAGGAGAACCTGCGACCGCGGATCGCCCGCTTCGAGGTGCTCGATCCCGGTCAGGTGCTCGTGCCCCAGACCTTCAATCCGCTCAGCCAGACCTTCGAGCCCTGGAGCCCGAACCGCGACGGCAT
>JBCCOR010000671.1:0-3062 GCA_039025295.1 Acidobacteriota bacterium | reverse complement strand
CGGCGGCGACGAGCATCCGGCGCGGTCGCGTCCACCGGCCGATCATCGTGCCGTCGGCGCGCGCCGGATCCAGGGCGCGCGCGCCGTCGCGGGCTGCGGCGTAGGCGCCGAGCATCAGCGCCAGCGCCAGCGCCAGCAGGCGGTTGAGCCACAGCGCCTCGCGGTCGATCGGCAGCGCCTGGAAATCGCTCCACAGCGGCGCGCCGATCAGGGCCCAATTGCCGACCCAGTTCAGGTGATCGGTGAAGAAGGCCCAGCCGGTGGCGAAGAGCAGCGCCAGGGCGAGGCCGTAGGTCGCCGTGGCGCGGCGGCCAGTGACGGCGAACAGCGCCATGATCGCCGTGATCCACAGCAGGATCGTCGGCGCGCCGAGGGCGATCCAGATCAGCAGGAACGGGCCGATCTCGAGCGCGGTGCCGGGCGTGGCGGTGAGAAAGAGCGCGCAAGCGACGAAGGCGGCGACGTGGAGCAGGGCGGCCAGCGCCAGCGCGGCGAGCAGCTGACCGACCAGGCGCGCCGAGGCCGACGCCGGCGACGCGCGCACGATGTCGCGCAGGCGGTGGACGGTGTCGGCCTCGCGCAGGCGCACGACGTGCACCAGCAGCAGCAGCGCTGCCCACAGCTGCACCGGTACGAGCGTGCGCAGCGCCGCCGCGCCCGCGCTCGGGATCTCGGCCGTGCCGTAGAGGCCGGTTTCGACCTGCAGCGTTTGCAGGGTGAAGAAGGCGACCACCGGCATCAGCAGATAGAGCGACGGGCGGCGCAGCAGATCGCTGAGCGCGACGCGCGCGGTCGAGCCGGCGACGGCGAGCCAGCCCGGCCGGACGACGCGCATCGCGGGCCGCGCCGACGCGTCGCTCGACCGATCGGCGGCGCGCGCGTCGTCGGCTGATGCGGACCGCGGGCGCCGGCGGCGGGCGATGCGCCGGCCGAGTCGACCGAGCCAGCCGACGCGATCGGGCGCGCGCAGCGTGCGGCGCACGTGGGCCGCCGCGGCCGCGACCAGCAGCAGGCCGAGGCCGGCATGGGCGAGGCGGCTGAGAACGAACGCAGGGTCGTAGCGGATCGCCTCGCGGTTGTAGAAGTCGATGCCGCGGTCGACGATCAGCCAGTTCTGCTTCAGCCAGCGGAAGCCCGAGGGATCGAGATGCTGCAGCAGGCTGACGGTCGCCGGGCCGTGATGCTCGGGAAACCAGCTCCAGAAGAACTGCATGAAGAAAAGAAAGGCGGCCGTCGGCAGCAGGAAGACGACCAGCGTGCGGCGGGTGAGCGCGGCCAGGAACACGGCTCCGCCGGCGATCAGGGTCGCCGCCGGCAGCAGGAAGATCAGCGTCGGCCGCAGCAGCTTGCCGAGATCGAGCGGCCCGTACTGCGCCGGACGACCGGCGTCGGGCAGCACGTGGTTCCACAGCATCAGCGCCAGCGTGTGGACGAGCAGCAGGCCGACGACGCCGGCGTAGACGCTGAGAAAGCGGCCCCAAACGTAGCTGCGCGGACCGAGGGGCGTGGTGTGCAGCAGCGGCTCGACCCGCAGCTCGCGATCGCGCAGGAGCGGCGTGCCGGCGGCGAGGGCGAAGGGGAAGCCGAGCAGCAGGAAGGTCATCAGCGCGAACGCGAAGGCGAGCTGGAATTCGCCGTTGACCTGGGCCACGCCGGCGCCGACCGAGGTGTCGACCGAGCGCAGGATCCACTGGCCGCGCGACAGCAGAAAGGCGTTGCCGACCAGCGCCAGCGCCCACAGCGGGAAGAGCGGACGACGCGGCAGATCGCGCAGACCCTGGCGCAGGAGCGCGACCAGGCCGGGCGCCGCGAACCGCGGCGGCGCGCTCACGCCGCGTCCTGGATCGTGCCGGCGTCGCCGTCGGCGCGCTCGGCGGCCTCGGCTTCGCGCATGCGCAGCAGATAGGCGTCCTCGAGCGACGGCGCGGCGGGCGCGAAGCCGTCGGGCGGCGCGCCGTCGGGAACGTGGACGCGCAGATGATGGCGGCCGGCGACGAGCAGCGACTGGGTGACCCGGTAGCGACCGCGCAGATCGTCGAGCGCGTCGTCGTCGACCGTGCCCTCGTAGATCGCGCCGTCGATCGCCGCGATCGCGGTCTGCGGCGTGGTGACGTCGAGCAGGCGGCCGCGGCGCAGCACGGCGAAGCGCGGGCAGAGCATCGCGACGTCGTCGACGATGTGGGTCGAGAGCAGCACCGTGCGTTCGTCGGCGCGGTTGGCGAGCAGGCGGTAGAGCCGCAGCCGCTCGTCGGGATCGAGGCCGACGGTCGGTTCGTCGACGATCACCAGGCGCGGATCGCCGGCCAGCGCCTGGGCGATGCCGAGGCGCTGGCGCATGCCGCCCGAATAGTCGCGCACCGGCCGCTTGGCGGCGTGGGCGAGATTGACCTCGGCGAGCAGCGTACGCGCCAGGCCGCGGCGCCCGCCGGGTGCGTCGACGCCCTTGAGATCGAGCAGATGGCGCAGCATCGCCTCGCCGCTCAGATGCGGATACAGGCCAAAATCCTGCGGCAGATAGCCCAGCCGCGGCCACAGCCGCTCGGGATGCGCGACGATGTCGTCGCCGTCGAGATGGACGCTGCCGGCGGTCGGCAGCAGCAGCCCGGCGAGGATGCGCATCAGCGTCGATTTGCCGGTGCCGTTGGGGCCGAGCAGGCCGAAGAGGCCGGTCGGCACGTCGAGATCGATGCCGCGCAGGGCGGGCACCGGACCGGGGTAGATCTTGACCAAATCGCGGATCTGCAGCATGGAACGGCTCCTCGCGGGTTGCGCCGGCGCCGCCGATGGCACGGAGACGGCGCCGGGGGGTTCCCTTTGCATACGCACGCGCGAGGCGATCGTTGCGGCCGGCCGGGCCGCGGCTGTTCAGCGGCCGTTCAGGGTCGACCGGCGAGTGGGCACGCGCACGATGCGGTCTTCCTCGACGCACCAGCCGGTCAGCCCGCCGCCGTAGACGCAGCCGCTGTCGAGTCCCAGGACCGCGCCGCGGCCGTCGCGCGCCGGCCGGCGATGATGCCCGCGCATGGCCCAGTGGCCGTAGACCAGCGTGGCGCGGCCGCGGT
>JBCCOR010000670.1:0-3066 GCA_039025295.1 Acidobacteriota bacterium | reverse complement strand
CGAGCGCGCGGGCGAGCGCGGGGCCGGCGTGGGGCGCGTAGCGGTCGAGAATCCAGCCGCAGGCGAGGATCAGCGGCGGTCCGAGCGCGACGATGGCGAAGAGATGGGCGCGGGCGCGTCGGACGGCGGCGCGCAGGCGCGCGACGACGATCGCGCCCGTCGCGGACGCGTCAGGCACGCTGGACGGCCGGATCGCCAGCGCCGCCGCGGCCGTCCTCGCGCGCCATGACGCGGGAGAAATGCATCGACGACGAGCCCGGGGCGCGGGCGAGGGCAGCGGGATCGGGGAACGGCTCGGGCGACCAGCGCAGATCGCGGGTGCGCACCATGCGGTTCAGCGTGTCGCGCGCGGCGGCCGTGTTGGGCCGGTCGTCGGGATGGCGGGCGAGCATCGCGTGCACCAGCGCGGCCAGAGGCTGGGGCACGTCGACCTGCTTGTCGCGCAGCGGCACGACCCGCGCCTCGCGGTTGTTGCGCAGGGTCTCGCGCAGCGACTTGCCGCGCAGCGGATGGATGCCGGTCAGGCAGCGATAGAGCAGCACGCCGAGGCTGAACACGTCGCCTTGGACGCCGTACATGTCGCCCATCAGCACCTCGGGCGGCACGTAGCCGGGCGTGCCGAAGATCTGGGTTTCGCCCTCGTCGCGCACGCTCGACATCGCGTGGGCCAGGCCGAAATCGGTGACCTTGATCGTGCCGTTGCGGCCGAGCAGAACGTTGCCCGGCTTGACGTCGCGATGGATCACACCGTAGGCGTGCGCGGTCGCCAGCGCCTCGGCGATCGCCGCGCCGAGCGGGATCACCTGATCGGCCGGGAGCGGCGCGCGCAGCTCGAGAAAGTGCGACAGGCTCATGCCGTCGATCAATTCCATGGCGATGAACGCCGCCTTGGCGTCGCCTTCGTCGCCGTCGCCCATGTCGTAGACGGCGACGATGTGCGGATTGTGGAACTGCGCGATCGTGATCGCCTCGCGCCGCAGGCGGTCGAGCATCTCGTGCCGCTGGTCGGCCGCGGCGATGCCGCTCAGGTTGAGCGTCTTGAGCGCGATTTGGCGCTGCAGGCGCGGATCGATGCCGCGGAAGACGGTGCCCATGGCGCCGATGCCGATCGTGCCCAGCACCTCGTAGCGCCCGAGCTGGCGATGGCGCGGCTCGGCCTGCGCGTCGTCGGCCTCGTCGTCGCGGGTGTCGGTTTCCGGGTCGTCGTCGGAGAAGAGCACCTGGGTGGTGTCGGAGATTTCGTCGTCGCGATGCGCGCGCGCGGGCTGCTGGCCATGCGCGGTGCGGCCCGCGTCGTCGCGCGCGGGCGGCGGGTCGCCGTCGCGCCGTTCACTGCCGCTGGCCGCGGCCGCCGCCGACGCGCGGGCGATGGCGGGCAGCAGCAGCCGCTTGACCCGGTGCAGCAGCTCGATCGCTTCGAACGGCTTGGCCATGTAGTCGTCGGCGCCTTCGCGCAGACCGCGCACGCGATCCCCGGCGCTGGCCAGGCCCGAGAGCATCAGCACCGGCAGCGTTTCGGTGCGCGGCTCGCGGCGCAGCTGGCGCAGTACGTCGATGCCCGAGAGATCGGGCATGACGACGTCGAGCACGACCGCGTCGACCGCTTCGGTGATCGCCATCGACATCACCCGCGCGGGCTGGTCGGCGGTGACGACGGCGTAGCCCGCGCGGCGCAGCATCGTGTCGATGAGGCTGAGCACCAGCGGGTCGTCGTCGACGACGAGGATTTTGGCCGGGCGCGGCGTGTCGTGGTCTGGGTGCATGAATGCTTTCACGATATCGCTGCCGAGGATGGTTGAACAAGCCATCATCGGCGTGCGGATCAGGTGGCCTGAAGACGCTCGAGCAGGTTGTCGAGCTGTTCGACGGTGTTGGCTAGATTGGGCGAGAGGCGCAGCAGGGTACCGAGCGCCTCGGTGGTGAACGGACGCAGCACGAACCCGTGTTCCTTGAAAAGCTTGCCGGCGATCGCCGCGCTCGCGCGCTCGCGCAGGCCGATGGTGGCGATCGCGCCGCCGCGGTCCCAGGCGGTCGACGAGCACCAGCGCAGCGAAACGGTCGACTTCGCGCGGTCGCGCACGTGGCGCCAGAGCGCCCGGCGATGGCGATCGACCACGGCGAGGTCGAAGCGCCGCTGAAAGGCGATCGCGTCGCCCAGCGCGAGCACGCCCGGCAGATCGCGCGCGCCGAAGTCCTCGAATTGGCGCACGGTGCCCTGCCAGCGTTCCTGGCCCCAGGTGGTGAACATCGGGCGCAGTTCGTGCTGCAGGCGCGGGCGGAGATAGAGCAGACCGGTGCCCTTGGGCCCCTGCAGCCATTTGTGGCCACTGGTGACGTAGGCGTCGATCTCGAGCGCGTCGAGGCGCAGTGGCAGCATGCCGGCGGTCTGGGCGCCGTCGATCAGCACCCAGCGTACGCCCGCGCCGCGCGCCGCGCGCGCGATCGCCGTGATCGGATGGCGCAGGCCGACGATGTTGTCGATGTGCGGCAGCACCAGCACGCGGGTCGAGGGCCGGATGGCGCGCACGTGCGCTTCGATGATGTCGTCGTTGAACATCCACGGGATGCGCGTGAGGTCGATCTGGAAGCGGCGCGCGCGAAAGCCCTGGCGCAGCGCCTGGGTCTGGAAGGGCGCGCTGGCGCCGACGTGGTTGAGATTGCTGAACAGCACCTCGTCGCCGGGGCCGAGCTTCAGCCCCTGCGCGAGCATGTGGAAGCCTTCGGTGGCGTTGCGCGTGATCGCCAGGCGCTCGGGGTTGCAGCCGAGCAGCGCGCCGGCCTCTGCGCGCGTGCGCGCGAGCGCTTCCGACCACGCGTCGCTCCACATGTAGAGCCACGGGTTCAGCTCGCAGGTGCTGAGGTAGGCGCGGTGGGCGCGCTGCACGATCCGCGGCATCGTGCCCATCGACGCGTGGTTGAGATAGGTGATCTTGGGATCGAGGCTGTAGGCCTTGTGCAGCAGCTCCATCGGGATGCCGACCGGCGGCAGCTGCGCGCTGGCGGGCAGTCGACCCGGGGCGGCGGTCGGCGCCTGCGGTCCGCCGCGGCCGATCGCCGTGCGCGGAT
>JBCCOR010000669.1:0-3067 GCA_039025295.1 Acidobacteriota bacterium | reverse complement strand
CCGAGCTGTTGGCCGGGCGGAAAGGGCGGTTCGAATCGGGCCATAGCAGATAGCGTCCGCGCAGGACGCCAGAAACGAAAACCCTGCGCCCGGCTGAACCGGGTGCAGGATGTTTGGTGCTTTCGCAGAACAATGTGCGCCACTACTGTATCGAAAACGTGACGCGATGCGACAGCAAGATTGCCGACGCGCTGCACGAATCGAAGCATCTGCATCAAAGCGCCCGCGCCGTCGCAATGGCCGCATCCCCACCCGCCGTGTGCGGCGGCTTACCCGACTAGACGCCCGCGATCGCCAGCGGCACGATCGTCGCCCCCAGCTCGGGCAGCAGCACACCGAGCCACGCGCTCATCAACAGGCCAGCGCGGAGTCGGTTGATCAGGTGAGCGATCAGCGGATGCGGACTCGATCCGCGCGCATGCTGCGCCAACAGGCCGATCGCTCGCGCGGAGATCTGACGCGACAGCCGACGGGCGGGCATGTCGCCGGATGCGGCCGATGTGTTGGCCTGTTCGCCCCCGCACGACGCCTCGGACGGCGGAGGATCGATCGGCGGTTCCACTGTCGACATGGCGAATCTCCCGTTTGGTGTTGAGCAGCGCTTTTCAAGCGCATATTTGAATAATGTAATCTGTCAAAATTACAGCGCCTGTTGCATCTCCGACGACGACGCGCGGCGCATCCCACACGCGCTACACTGATCGATCATCCACGTCGGTGATCGACCTTTGCGGCGATCACCCAACCCGGAGCGTGCCACCATCGCCCAGCCCATCGTCGGCCATCTGCGCGGCCTCAAAACATCTCAGCGCAAGCAGCTCGAGCGCATCTACCGCCGCAAGACCCATCCGAGCGACGCGGTATCGCCCGAGCTCGCGCGCAGTCTGGCGTCGGTATCGCGCACGCTCAACCGTCAGGTCGGCGTGCTGCTCGGACGCGACGGCGGCGTGCGCAGCGTCATCGTCGGCGACGCCACCCGCCTCGAACTGCCCGACATCGGCCGCCTGCGCGGCGGCCACGGGCGCTTCCGCGGCCTGCGGCTGGTGCATACCCATCTGCGCGGCGAATCCCTGACCCGCGACGACCTCAACGATCTGGCGCTGCTGCGCCTCGACGCGGTGGTGATGGTCGAGGCGACCGCCGACGGCGACGCCGGACGCGTCGAGATCGCGATGATCGATCCGGCGGCGATCGTCGACGACGGCAGCGCGGACGACGAGGCAGACGCCGCCGGCGACCCGGACGACACCGGCGATTCGGACGCAGCGACGGTCGACGCCCTCTTCCGGCGCGAGGCCGCGCGCGACGTCTTCCAGCTCACGCTCGACTTCGATCACGAGATCCGCGCGCTCGAGAGCGAGTTCGGCCGGCTGACGCGCGGCGCGGCCGGCAAGCTTGCGCGCGAGCGGGCGCTGATCATCGCCGTGCATCCGTCGGATGCGCGCCTGATCGAAACCCGCGAGCTGGTGCGCGCCGCCGGGGTCACGATCGCGGGCGTGATGCGCCAGAAGCGCATGAAGGTCCATCCGCGCACCGTGGTCGGCCGCGGCAAGCTGCAGATGATCATCCTCGAGGGCATGCGCCGACGCGCCGACGTCGCGATCTTCGATCTCGACCTCAAGCCCGCGCAGGCGCGCGCCTTCGAAGACGCCACCGGACTCAAGGCGATCGACCGCACCCAGCTGATCCTCGACATCTTCGCCCAGCGCGCGCGCTCGCGCGACGGCAAGCTGCAGGTCGAACTGGCCCAGCTCAAATACGATCTGCCGCGGCTGACCGAGCAGGACGCCGGCCTGTCGCGGCTGACCGGCGGCATCGGCGGCCGCGGCCCGGGCGAGACGGTGATGGAAATCGGTCGGCGCCGGATCCGCGACCGCATCCGCGCGCTCGAGCGCCAGATCGACAACCTGTCGAAGCAGCGCGCCGTGCGCCGTCGCCAGCGGCGCAGCAGCGATCTGCCGGTGCTCTCGATCGTCGGCTATACCAACGCCGGCAAGAGCACCCTGCTCAACGCGCTCACCAACGCCGAGGTGGCGGCCGCCGACCGGCTGTTCATGACCCTCGATCCGACCAGCCGTCGCCTGCGCTTCCCGCGCGAGGGCGAGGTGATCCTGACCGACACCGTCGGTTTCCTCTCCGACCTGCCGCCGGATCTCGTCGCCGCCTTTCGCGCCACCCTGGAAGAGCTGTCGGACGCCGATCTGCTGCTGCACGTGCTCGACGCCAGCGATCCCGAGCTGACGCGCAAGCACGCCGCGGTCGACCGTCTGCTCGACGCGCTCGCCGACGCGCGCGTGCCGCGCCTGATCGTGCTCAACAAGATCGATCGCCTGCCGCCGGGCGAGGCCGAGGCGCTCGCGCGCCGACTCGACGCGGTCGCGGTCAGCGCGCTCGCGCGCAGCGGTCTCGACGCCCTGATCCACGCCGCCGAAGATGCGCTCAACGCCGAGCGTCCCTGGATGCGCCCGGACGGCACCGGCCGGACCAGCGGTCACGAGGAGAATTTTGGGCAAAAAAAAGATGCTGCGCGGTGATGCCGAGAATCAAAGTTGCATGTGCAGCCCGCGCAGCACGGATCGATCAAGTAACGCACCGATCGTAACAAGGAAGGTTACGAACAACAAGCCGAACGGTCGGATGCTCTCTCACAATGCGCAAGGTGCGACAACGATCGTGTCATGAACGATTGCGCGCAAGTTCTCCAGGATCACGATCAACTTTGCAACGCTTCACGCCGCGGAATCATCCTGGTGCAACCGGTCAAGATCGCAACAACGATCGAAACATCCATTTGATCAGCTGCGAACGATCACGCTGATCGATTTATTGACGGAACGGTTCGAGCGCTTTGGTCAGCGGTCCGGCCAGCGGCGTGCGCCGGAAGCGGTAGAGCGGAACGGCGTCGGCGACGGCGTCGGCGGTCTCCTCCCCCGCCGCCAGGTTGGCCGACAGCGCGACCAGCACGTTGCCCGGCCCGTGGCGCCGCAGCAGCTTCAGGCGCCGCTCCACCGCGCCGCGCCGCCAGTAGCCGAACATCTCTAGGTACACCCGCGTGCCGTCGTCGTGG
>JBCCOR010000668.1:0-3068 GCA_039025295.1 Acidobacteriota bacterium | reverse complement strand
GAAAACCTCGGCGACGAACGGGCAGCGGTCCGGCGCGCTGGTGGCAACCGTCTCGAGCGCTGTTGCCTGCCACGCCGTCACCTGCACGAGCGGCGACAGATTCCACGGCATGCCCGACGGATCGCGTTCGAAGAGGGTGCGGAAGAAGACCAGGCCGTTGAGAAAGGCGCCCTGATCCGACGGATGGACGGCGTCGCAGTCGTCGAGGTTGAGGTTCGGGTTGACCGACGGCGCGTGCGCCCACGCCAGGCCGGCGGGCACAACGGCGGCGCCGAGCGCGTCGGCGGCGGCGCAGATCGCCGCGGTGATCGTCGTCTGCGCGGCGAGATCATCGCCGCGCGCCCAGGTCAGAAAGAACATCGTGCGCGCGCCGGCGGCGCGGATCTCGGCGTCGAGCAGCGCGGCGTGGATGGCGAAATTCTGCGGCGCGGTGATCGTGCGCCCCGACTGCTCCTGCAGCACCACCCAGTCCCACGGTCCGCCCGTGGCGATCGCGTCGCGCGACGGCCCGTGCAGCCAGTGATCCTCGAGCGCGAAGCCGCCGACCGCGACGCGCGTGAAGTCGAGCGGCCGCGTCTCGCCCATCTCCTGCGCCATGCGCATCGTCAGTTGATCGAGTCCGCCGTGGACGAAGGTGAGTGAGTTGCCGAGGAAGAGCACGCGCAGCGGCGGTTCGCCCGACGCGTCGACCCGGGACGCCGGAACGAGCATCAGCGCGAGGGCGACTGCGGCAATCGCAAGACGGGCGAGGGTGGAGGAGCTGCGCATGCCCTTCAGCGTATCGTGCCGCTGCGCGTCGGCCGCTCGACGCGGCGGGCGCTCACGCGCTAAAGAGATGGCGGTAGAGGCCGTGGCCGTGGTCGGCGAATCGGGCGAACAGGCCGGTGTACCACTGGGCCAGCGAGGCGCCCGCATCGAGCGACGCGCGCAGATCGTCGGCGGTCGCGACCCCGCCGACGCGCACCAGGGCGAAGGGACGGTTGCCGTCGCCGTCGCCCGCGCGGGCGAGATGCTCGGCGGCGGTCTCGATCAGGCGCAGCGCGTCGGCGGCCAGCGGTCGTCCGCTGACGCCGCCGCCGAAGCGCGCGCTGAAGTGGTCGTAAAGCGCGCGCTCCGAGGGTTCGATCGACGCGCGGTGGCGGCTGTAGTCGGTCGAGGTGTTGCCGAGCACGGCGCCGTCGAAGCCGGCCTCGATCAGCGCGTCGAGCAGTCGCGGCAGGAGCGCCGGCGGGGTGTCGCAGCTGAGCTTGACGAACACCGGCAGCGCGCGCGACCGATGAGCGAGGAACGCTTCGCCGAGCGACGCGACGCGCGCGATCAGCGCGTCGACCGAGGCGTCGTCGGCATCCTCGGTGTTGGGGCAGCTCTCGTTGATCTCGACGAACGCCACGCCGGCCGCGTCGTAGCTGCGCAGCCCGACAACCAGCGCCTCGAGGCGCGCGTCGGCGTCGGCGATGTCGGGATCGAAGCTCAGGCTGACGCCGATCGGGCAGCCGTCGACCGGCTGGATGCGCGCCAGCCGGCGCGCCACCGCGGCGTGGCCCGGATTGGGCAGGCCGAGCCAGTTCGAGGCCGCGCCCGAGCGCGGATAGGGCGCGAACGGCAGGCGCACGCCGGCGCGCCGGTTGCCGCGCCGCCGGCGGCTGGTGGTCGTGCCGGCGAGGAAGGCGCCGGCGCCCTGGCTGGCGACCAGGCGATAGCCGCGGCCGTCTTTGAACAGGCCGGCGGCGTTGTAGAGCGGCGCGCGGAAGCGCACGCCCGCCACCGTGCGCGCAAGCGCGGCCGGCGGCGCGTAGGGCCGCGGACGCGCGCGCACGAAGCGATCGTGGAAGAGCCGTCGACCGCGGGCGTAGAGCGCCACCGCGAGCGGCGCCGGCAGGCGCACGAGGAGCGGGCGAAAGCGCGCGTCCCAGCGCGCCAGCAGCACCGGATCGAGCACGTCGACGGCTCAGCCGGGCAGCACGATCTGGCGGTCGTCGGGATCGCGCGCCGGCCGGTAGAAGATCGCGACGTGGCCGATCGAGCCGATGAAAGCCGCTTCGAGATCGGCGGCGAGGTCCTCGCAGATCGTCTTCTTGTCGCGCTTGAAGTCGAGAAAGCGCAGCTTGACCAGCTCGTGATCGTTGAGCGTGCGATCGAGCTGACGCCGCAGCGCTTCGCTCGGTCCTTCCTTGCCGAGCTGGACGAGCGGCTCGAGATGATGGGCGAGGCCGCGCAGATGCCGGCGCTGGGCGCCGCGCAGTCGCAGGGCGCCGTCGGACGATGCGGCGGACGACGATGGGGAAGCAGAGTTCGACATGGCGCGCAGCCTACCGCACGCGCGGCGCGTCGGTCAGGGCCCCCAGCCGGCGAGATCGCCGCTCTCGAAGCCGTTGAGGAAGACCGGCAGCGCCGGGCCCCAGTCGCGCAGCGCGCCGCAGCGGAACGGCCGGGTGTTGCCGAAGCCGGCGAAGCCGACGAAGCGCAGGCGGTCGACGCCGCCTTCGATCGCACCCGCGCCGCCGGCGCCATAGATGAAGGTCGCCACGCCCGCGGCGTCGGTCGTCGCCTGCAGCAGCAGATCGCGGTTGGGCCCGCGCATCACCTCGGCCTCGACCATCACGCCCGCCGCTGCCGGCACACCGTTGCGCGTCACCTGAACGGCGACCGTCGCGCCCTGGGCGGCGTCGGCCACGCCGCGCCGCGACGGTAGCGCGCGGCAGTGGCCGCCGCGCTCGCGATGCTGGTTGACCGGCACGTCGAAGAACGTCGCCGTGCCGCCGTCGGCCCAGCGCACGCGCACCTCGTGGATCGTGCCGTCGACCACCTCGTCGCCCAGGCCGACGTGGATCGCTGCCGGCTGGCTGCCGGCGTAGGTCGCGGTCTGGACGTCGCGCCGCCGCACGACGCCGTTCTTCACCGCCTCGATCTCGACCCGCGCACCGAGGTTGTGGGTGTTGGCACCGGTGCCGCCGTCGCCGCTGCGCATGCCGCGCAGCCGCAGATGCAGGAAATCACCCTGCGCGCCCTCGTTGCGCCACAGCCGCAGCTGCTGCTGGTTGTTCATCACCAGCAGATCGACGTCGCCG
>JBCCOR010000667.1:0-3068 GCA_039025295.1 Acidobacteriota bacterium | reverse complement strand
TCGCGCGCCGGCTCGTGCTGGGCCGCGTCGCGCGCCGCGTGGTCGGCGACCGACTGCAGCGGGCGATCTGCGTCGGCGGCCCGACCGCGCCGATGATCGATCTCTTCTACGAGGCGCTCGGCCTGCCGCTGCTGCACGGCTACGGCCTGAGCGAGGCGGCGCCGCTGCTGACCCTCGCCACCCGCCGCGACCGCCGCCCGGGCGCGGTCGGTCGGCCGCTCGACGGCGTCGCGCTGCGCATCGCCGACGACGGCGAGATCCTGGTGCGCGGCGACGGCGTGATGCGCGGCTACTGGCAGGACGCCGCCGCCACCGCCGCGGTCAAGGACGCCGACGGCTGGCTGCACACCGGCGATCTCGGCCGGATCGACGCCGAGGGCCATCTCCACGTCACCGGCCGGCGCGCCGACGTCTTCACCCTCGCCGATGGCACGGCGATCGCGCCGCTGGCGATCGAGGTGCGGCTGACCGCCCAGCCGGGCGTGCGCCAGGCGGTGCTGGTCGGCGACGGCCGGCCCTATCCGATCGCCCTGCTGGTGCCCGATCGCCGCCAGCTGCGCGCGATGCGCGCGGCCGATGCTCGCGCGTCGCCCGACGCCGACGCCGACGCGTCCGACGGTGCCACCGACGCGCCGTCGGCGATCGACGATGCGTTCCATGCCGCCCGCCGCGCGGTCAATCTCGAGCTGCCGGCGGCGCGGCGCATCGTCGACGTGCTGGTCGTGCCCGCGCCGTTTTCGGTCGAGGCCGGCACGCTCAGCCCGCACGGCGCGCCGCGCCGGCAGGTGATCCTGCGCCACTGGACCGACGCGATCGACGCCCGATACGCCGCGCCGTCCGCCGCGTCCGCCCACGCGCCTGCGCCCGAGCCCGCCGCGTCCGCGTCGACGCCCACGTCGACCGACGCTGTGCCCGCATCGACCCCATCGACCGACGAGGAGCCGACCGCGTCATGAGCCCGCCCGATCCGCATCCGTCCGCCGCGCCATCGCTCGAGGTGGCGGTCGTCCGCCTGCCGCACGCGGAAGACCTGCCGCTGCCCGCGGCCGCCACCGCCGGCAGCGCGGCGGTCGATCTACGCGCCGCGGTCGATGCCGCGCTGACCCTCGAGCCCGGCGCGCGCGCGGCGGTGCCGACCGGCCTGGCGATCGCCGTGCCGCCCGATCACGAGGCCCAGGTGCGCGCGCGCTCGGGCCTCGCCCTGCGCCACGGCGTGACGGTCGTCAACGGCGTCGGCACGATCGACGCCGACTACCGCGGCGAGGTCCACGCGCTCTTGATCAACCTCGGCGACGCGCCGTTCGCGATCGCGCGCGGCATGCGCATCGCCCAGCTGGTGATCGCGCCGATCGTCGCGCCGTCGCGGCTGCGCTGGCGCGCGGTCGAGGCGCTGCCGCCGTCGGCGCGCGACGCCGGCGGTTTCGGCTCTACTGGCGTCGACTGATACAGTCGCCCTCCCAATATCCAAGGACCGACCGCGGCCTGCGTCTGTGCGCGCCGCGACCGCGCGTGGGAGATTCTCGACGTGGCCAAACTGTCCCGCGGCAAAAGCACCTCGACCTCGTCCGCCGGTGGGCGTGGCGGCGGCCTGGGCTTTACGTTTTTGCTCATCGCCGCCTTCGTGCTGCTGATCCTGCTGACCGCGGCCGGCGGCGTGGTCGCCAACCTGCTGGTCGGCGCGCAGACCGCGCGCAACGATCTCAACGCCCTGCTCACCAGCAGCCAGTCCGTCCAGACCTCGTTCCAGCAGCAGCGCTATCGTCAGCTGCAGCTGATCTCGCGCATCTTCGCCACCGACCCGGTGCTGACCGGCTATCTCGCCGAGGCGGCGCAGCGGCGCGACCGCACCAAAATCCTCGATCTGGTCGAGGAATACCAGAACCTGCTGACCTTCGATCTCGCCTTCGTGCTCGATCGCAACGGCGTGCTGCTGGCGCGCACCGACGATCCGCAGGCGGTCGGCGAGGACATCTCGCAGACGCCGATCGTGGCGGTGGCGCTCGAGGACGACGAGGCCTTCGGTGTTTGGCAGCAGGGCGATCGCCTCTACCACGCGGTGGCGGTGCCGCTGGTGCGCGAGTTCGACCTGGTCGGCTACATTCTGGTCGCGTTCACGATCAACGACAGCCTGGCGCTGCAGCTCAAGCGCATGAGCGGCGCCGACGTCGTCTTCCTGCTCAATGGCCAAACCGGCCCGATGGTCGCTGCCTCGACCCTCGACAGCGGCCAGCAGGCCGAGCTGATCAGCGCGCTGCGGCTGTCGGGCGAGGTGCTCGACCGCACGATGCGCCGCGGCGAAACCGTCTCGGACATCGATCTCGCCTTCCGCGGTACCAGCACCGCGCTGATCGCACCGCTCAAGAACGCCGCCGAGGCCCCGGTCGGCGCCGCGCTGTCGGTGATCGCCGCCGAGTCGCGCCAGGCCGGCTACCGCCAGACCCTCGCCGCCACCCTCGCCAGCGCCGGCGCCGCGCTGCTGGCCGCGTTCGTGGTTGCGTTCGCGCTCGGTCGGCGTCCGTTCAAGCCGTTGAAGCCGCTCGCCGACAGTGCGGTGGCGCTGGCCGAGGGCGACACCCATCAGGTGATCGAGACCGACGGCCTGAAGGGCGACTACCACCGCATCGGCAACTCGCTCGACGCGATCGCCGCCGACCAGCGCGAGCAGCGCGCGCTGCAGGCCTACGTCACGCATATCTCGCGCTACCAGCCCGAGCCGGCGCGCTACGAGGCGCCGCCGCGGCCCGAGACCGATCTGCTCGCGCTGATGATGATCGAGTTCCGCCGCTTCGCCAATCCCAAGGTCGGCTACGACGCCGAGGAGAGCCTCGGCCGCTTCGGCCGCGATCTGCGCCGCGTGGCGACCATGGTCGCGGCGCGCAAGGGCTCGATCGAGGCCGCGCTCGGCCATCGCGTCCTGATCCGCTTCACCGGCGACGACGCCCCGCGGCGCGCGCTCGGTGCGGCCGCCGAGGTGCTGCGCATGCTGTCGGAGCGCGAGAACGTCTTCGACGAGCCCGAGCCGCCGGTGACCGTGCTGCCGTGGCTGAGCGCGATCGCGGGCGGCTCGG
>JBCCOR010000666.1:0-3069 GCA_039025295.1 Acidobacteriota bacterium | reverse complement strand
GGCCGACCCTTATCAGACCGATCCGCTCGCGACGGCCGGGTGCACGGGCGGCGAACCGGCATCGACGGGGCCGCGACGGTGCTACGATACGCCGACCTCGTCGGCTGTGCGCGTCCCGATCGTTCCGGCGCTGCGCGTCCGACGTCGCGGATCGCCGCGGCGCGCGATCCCGCTTCGAGCCATCCCGCTCACGCGCCCGCTTCGCCGGATGTCATGACCGTCAGCCAAGCCCACGACGACTGGTACCTCGCCACCCTCGAACACGCGCTCCAGTCGGAGCTGTACGGCGGCCTGCGCGATCTTCTGATCGACCTCTTCACCTGGCATCTGCGGCCGTCGCTCGAGCGCGCGCTGGCCGAGGCGCGCACCGCCTTCGTGCAGAGCCTGGCGGTCAGCTTCATGCCCGATCTGCGCACCGAGGACCGGCTGCGCGCGGTGCTCGACACGCCGCCGTTCCTGCAGGCGGTCGCCGGTCTGATCGAGCTGTCGCACGACCGTATTGCGATCGACGACTGTCGGCCGACGTTCGCCGCGCTCGATCTGCCCGGCGCCAACGACGTCGATCTCGACGCCGCCTGGCAGGCGCTCGGCCGCCGCTTCCTCCAGGCGCTGCAGCTGTCGCCGACGCTGCGCGATCTGCTGCCGCTGAGCGACGCTGACATCTTCAGCCCGGCGCGCGAGAGCACGCTCGACGCGCTGCTCGGCACGGTGCTGCCCGACCCGACCAGCAGCCGGCTGCGCATCGACGAAGACGCCCTGCTGCGCTACCGCACGGCGCTGCAGCAGCGCTACAGTGCCCTGCCGACCAGCGCGCTCTTCGTCAGCAGCCCCGACGGCGACGGCGCGCCGATCGCCCTCGCCGACGTCTTCACCGAGATCGCCCTGGTGCGCGATCACGAGCGCCGCAAGCGTCGGCGCGCCCCCGAGCCGGGCGAAACCACGGGTGGCGGCGCCGGCGGTGAGAGCGGCCGGGTGGTCGATCTCTTCGATCTCGAGCGGCCGTTCGCCGAAGCGCGCACGCTCGCCGAGGTGCTGAGCAGCGAGGACCGCGTGATCGTGCTGCTGGGCGCGCCCGGCGCCGGCAAGAGCACGCTGCTGCAGGCGCTGGTCCTCAGCCTGTGCCGGCCGCCCGACGACGTCGCACCGGCGCTCGAACTGGGCGTCAACGCCGACACCGTGCCGATTCCGGTGCCGCTCGCGGCCTACGCCGCGGCGCGCGCCGCCGATCCGTCGATGCGTCTGCGGCGCTTCATGGTCGAGCGCCATCAGGCGCATCTGCCGCAGATCCAGACGCTGCTCGCCAGCGAGCGCGCGCTGGTGCTGCTCGACGGCTACGAGGCGCATCGCGATCCCGCGCTCGACAACAGCCTCGGCGACGAGATCTGGGGGCTGGTCACGCATCATCCGCGCGCCCGCTTCGTGCTCACCGCGCGCCCCGGGGCCTATCAGGAAGCGCCGATGCCGGCGATGGTGTCGACCTGGCGGCTGGCGCCGTTCGATCGCGCGCGCATCGGCCATTTCCTGCGCAGCTGGTTCCGCGCCCTGGCGCGCACCGGCGCCGATCTCGACCTGACCGCGTTTCCCAACGCCAAGGCCGATCGCCTGCGCGACCAGGTCATGAGCCGGCCGTGGCTGGCGCAGCTGGCGCAGAACCCGCTGATGGCGACGCTGCTCGTGCTGGTCGCGCGCACGCAGCGCCGCCGGCTGCCCGAAAAGCGCGCCGCCTACCACGACGAGGCGGTGCGGGCGCTGGTGCACGCCTGGGAGCGCGCCCACGAGATTCGCATCGCCGCGTACGCGCGCGCCACGGCGCGCGGCATCGCGTCCGACGCCGCCCACGCCGACGGCCGCGCGCCCGCGACCCAGGATCTGCCGCCGGCGGCGCTGCTCGTGCGCCTGATGGCCCACGTCGCGTGGCGGGCCGCGGTCGACGCCGGCGGCCAGCGGGCGATTCCCGCCGCGCAGCTGCGCACCTGGCTGCGCGAGCGCCTCGATCAGGAGCCGACCTGGCAGGGCGATCGCGGCGCGCGCGGCGTCGACGTGCTGATCGATCTCGCCCATCGCGCGCCCGGGCTGCTGCGGCCCGACACCGCCGCCGCCGACGACGCGGGCGCGCCGTCGGCGCGCGCGACGACCTACCGCTTCTTGCACCCGATCCTGCAGGACCATCTCGTCGCGCAGCATCTGCTCGACGTCCACGACGAGGCCGCGACCCAGCGCTGGGTGCGCCGGCACGTTCACGACAGCCGCTGGAATCCCGTGCTGCAGCTGGCGATCGGCGGCGCGCGCCAGGCCCAGGCCGACGGCCTGCTGCGGGCCGTCTTATCAGCGCCGACGAGCGTGCTCGAACCGCGCCTGCACCGCGATCTGCGCTTCGTCTGCCGCTGCCTCGGCGAGGGCGCCGACGCCGGACCCGAGCTGCGCGCCGAGGTCGCCCAGCATCTCTTCACCGCCCTGATCGACGACGCGCTGCTCGACTGGAAGGGCCTGGCGCGCGACGCGGCCGGCGTCGGCGCCGTGCCCGAGGTGATGGCAGTGATGGTGTCGAAGCTGACCGATCCGCGTCTCGACGTGCGGCTGTCGGCGGTGGCCTATTTCGCCCGCATCGGCACCGACGACGAGGCCGTGCGCAGCACCTTCGAGGATCTGCTCGCCGACGACGACCTCGGCATGCGCCAGGCGGCGGTGGCCTACTTCGCGCGCCTCGGCAGCGTCGACGAGGTCACCCGGCGCGCCTTCGCCGACCGGCTGTGCGACGGCGATCCGCGCATCCGCCAGGTGGCGATGGCGTATTTCACCCATCTCGGCGCCGAGGACGACGCCACCCGCCGGGTGGTGCGCGAGCGGCTCGAGGACGAGGACATTCACGTCCGCCGGGCGGCCGCGAGCTGGATGCTGCGCTTCGGCGCCGCGGCCGACGATGACCTGCGGGCAATGGCGTCGGCGCTCGACGACGACGACGCGACCGTGCGCCAGCGTGCGCTGGCGTTTCTCGCCCGCCGCGGCGGCGCCGATCGGCGCACGCGCGCGCGCTTCGCCGAGCGCCTCTCGGCCCGCGACGTCGCCGAG
>JBCCOR010000665.1:0-3071 GCA_039025295.1 Acidobacteriota bacterium | reverse complement strand
GCTCGAAGCGGCCGCCGGCGGCGGGCGCATCGTCCGCGGACGCGTCGACCGGCGCCGGACGCTGCCACCACAGAATCGCGATGCCGATCTCGTCGTCGGCAACCGGCGTGACGTAGGCCTCGGCGTCGTCGGCCCAGTGGACCTCGACGCAGTCGGTCCAGGGCGCGCACGCGACGTGGCGGCGGATGCCCAGCCGCGCCGCGCCGGCCGCGGCGGTGCGCGCCGCCGGACGCGCCAGGCCGAGGGCCGCGCGCAGCGGCGAGCGCAGGCCGTCGGCGACCAGCAGCCAGCGGCCCGACCACGCGGCGTCGCCGGCGCGCACGACGATCGGCGGCGCCAGCGGACCGAGACGGTCGACCGCCGCCGGATCGTCGAGATGCGCGGTGCCGACATCCGACGCGATCGCCACGCCGAGCGCGTGCGCCCGACCCAGGAGCGCGGCGTGCAGCCGCGTGCGCCGCACGCCGCGGCCGCCGGCGTCGACCGGGAAGCGCCCCTCGGCAACGCGGCCGTCGTCGTCGACGTAGCGGATGCCGCCGAACGGCTGGCCAGCGTCGTCGTCGAGCGCGACGCCCCACGACGCGAGCCGCGCCAGACCGTCGGGCATCAATCCTTCGCCGCAGGCTTTGTCGAGCCCCGAAACGTCGTCGGTGCGGAGCGCTTCCGCCGTCGGCAGCGGTCGACGTTCGACGACGCGCACGGAGAAACCGCGCAGCCGCGCCGCGATCGCCGCCGCCAAACCCGCCGGACCGCCGCCGACCACCAGCACGTCGACCACCTCGTCGGCGCCGACCGTTCGGGTCACGACGACGCGTTCCGGGCCGTGGACGCATCCGCCGCGACCTCGCCGGACGCGGCGCCGTCCGCGTTGACCGAGCCGGACGCGGCGCCGTCCGCGTTGACCGCGCCGGACGCGGCGCCGTCCGCGTTGACCGCGCCGTCCGCGTTGACCGAGCCGGACGCGGTGCCGTCCGCTGCCGCGTCCGCGTTGACCGCGCCGTCCGCTGCGCCGTCTGCGTTGACCGCGCCGGACGTGGTGCCGTCCGCTGCCGCGTCCGCGTTGACCGCGCCGTCCGCTGCGCCGTCGCCGGCCGCCTCGGGCCTCGCGGAAGCGGACGGCGGCGCGACGACGTCGAGCACGTCGCGGGTCGAGCTGGCGACGTCGTCGAGCGCGCTGCGCATGCGCCGGCGGACGTGAGCCGCAGCGCTCGAGAAATAGGCGCCGGCGATGCGCAGGGTGTTGACCGCGCCCGGCGGCGCCAGGGTGCCATCGAGATAGCCGGCGCGGGCGTCGGCGCGGCGCATCTTGCCCGAGGAGGTGCGCGGTAGGGCGCCCGGCGCCAGCACCTGCACAACGTCGAGACGCAGGCCGGTGGCATGCAGCACGGCCTCGGTGACGGTGGTCGGCAGCAGCGCGACGGTCGACGGATCGGCGTCGTGTGCGCGCTCGACCAGCATCACCAGCGCGGGCTGTGACGCCCCCTTGTCGTCGACCGCGTCGTCGTCGACCAGCGCCACCGCGCAGCCCGCGCGCACGCCCGGCGCCGACCACGCGGCGTGCTCGAGATCGGCCGGATCGTGGTTGCGACCGCGCACGATCAGGACGTCCTTCGCGCGCCCGGTCAGCACCAGCGCGCCGTCGATCAGAACGCCCAGATCGCCGGTGTCGAGCCAGCCGTCGTCGGCCAGCGCCGCGGCGGTCGCCTTCGGGCGATCGAGGTAGCCGTCCATGCACGACGGCCCGCGCACCTCGACGCGGCCGACGCGGCCGTCCGGCGCGATCATACCGTCGCGCACGATGCGGAGGTCGAAGCCCGGCAGCGGACGGCCGAGCAGCGCGCGCTCGGCGATCTCGGCGTCGGCGCGGTCGTGCAACAGCGCACCGTCCTCGTCATCGGGCACGCGCATCGCCTGGCCGCGCGCCAGGCGATGGCGATCGAGGCGCACGCTGGTGAACGGCGCGTCGACCGCCGAGAACGTCACGGCCAGGCTCATCTCGGCCAGGCCGTAGACCGGCGTCAGCGCCTCGCGGCGCAGGCCGTAGCGGGCGAAGCGCGCGCTGAAGCGCCGCAGCACCGACGGCGCCACCGGCTCGGCGCCGTTCAGCGCCACCCGCCAGCGGCGCAGATCGACGTCCTCGAGCTCGTCGTCGCGCACGCGGTCGAGGCACAGCGCGTAGGCGAAGTTCGGCGCCACCGAAATCGTGGCGCGGTAGGCGCTGATCGCCCGCAGCCACAGGGCGGGGCGGGCGACGAAGACGTCGGGCCGCAGCAGGGTGAGCTCGCTGCGCCGCGCGAGCGCGGGCAGGACGCAGCCGATCAGGCCCATGTCGTGGTAGAGCGGCAGCCACGACAGGCAGGTGTGGCGTCCTTTCGGCGGCTCCGGCAGCGCGGCCGCGAGCGCGCGCTCCTGCGCCAGCAGCGCGCGATGGCTGAGCGCCACCGGCTTGGGTTGCGACGTCGTGCCGCTCGAGAACTGCACCAGGGCGAGGGCGTCGGGATCGTCGTCGGGCCCGATGCCTTCGCCCATCGCCGCCGCCGAGGCGATGATCGCGCGCAGCGCGCCGGCCGGATCGTGGCGCGCGTGCGCCGCGGCGTCGTCGCTGTAGAGCGCCGCGGGGGTCGTCCAGCCGCGCGGCGGCGGCGCCTGCTCGAAGGTCGGTCCGAGCAGCGCGCCGAGGCGCGCCGAGGCGATCACCAGCTGGGCGTCGGCGGCGCGCAGCATGGCCGCGGTGCGATCGTGGTAGGCGTCGAGCCGGCCCAGACGGACGGGCGGATAGAGCGGCGTCGGCACGGCGCCGGCACAGAGCGCGCCGAAGAACGCGTCGAAGAAGTCGGGGCCGGTCGGCTCGATGATCGCCACGCGCTGGCCGCGCGCGACGCCGCGGCGCACCAGCCCGGCGGCCAGAGCGAGCGCGCGGCCGGCGACGTCGCTCCAGCTGTGCCAGCTCGCCTCGCCGCGGCGATCGACGAAGCGCAGGCCCGCGCGCGGACCGTCGGCGGGCGACGCGGCGCCGTGCAGCAGCAGATCGACCAGGGTGCGCGCGCGGTCGGCGCCGATGCGCGCGTCGG
>JBCCOR010000664.1:0-3071 GCA_039025295.1 Acidobacteriota bacterium | reverse complement strand
GTCAGGAGCGCTGGGACGGCTTCGTGCGCTTCGAGCGCTGGCCGATCGGCCTGCGCGTGGCGACGCTCGCCGCCGGCTTCTGGCTGAGCTGCAGCAGGAAGAGGCCGACGCACAGCGCGAACGTCGAGGCGACCGTCAGGCCGTTGGGCATCACCAGCGGCATGGCGCGCGCGGCCATCTCGGGCGCGCCGGTCTCGACCAGGCCGGCCATGCGGCGCAGCATGGACGTCGCGACGTCGAGCGATTCGGCGCGGAAGAACACCATGCTCAGCGTCCAGGCGTGGAAGGTCAGCAGAATCCAGATCGGCAGCATCCAGGCCTGTGCCGCGAGCGCGCCGAGGGCGGGCAGTCGGCGGCATGCGTCCTGGAACACGCGATGCACGATCAGGTAGCTGCCGTGCAGGAAGCCCCAGATCACGAACGTCCAATTGGCGCCGTGCCACAGGCCGCCGAGCACCATGGTGATCATCAGATTGCGCAGCGTTTTCCAGCGCCCGGCGCGGTTGCCGCCGAGCGAAATATAGAGATAGTCGCGCAGCCAGGTCGAGAGCGTGATGTGCCAGCGTCGCCAGAAGTCGGAGACGTTGACCGCGCAATACGGTCGGCGGAAATTGTCGGGAAAGGTGAAGCCGAAGAGATGGGCGAGGCCGATCGCCATTTCCGAATAGCCGGCGAAGTCGTAGTAGATCTGGAACGCGAAGGCGTAGGCGCAGACCCACAGCTCGGCCTGCGTGAACGCGCCCGGGTCGGCGTGCACGCGATCGACGTAGACCGCCAGGTTGTCGGCGATGACCAGCTTGCGGAAGAGGCCGAAGAGGAAGAGCTTGATGCCGAGCCGGATTTTCTCCGGCGGGCGGGCGAGGCGTCCTTCGAGCTGCGGCAGGAACTCGACCGCGCGCACGATCGGTCCGGCGACCAGCTGCGGAAAGAACGAGACATAGAGCGCGAAGTCGACGAAGCCACGGGCGAGCGAGGCGCGGCCGCGGTACACGTCGATCGTGTAGCTCATGCTCTGGAAGGTGTAGAACGAAATGCCGACCGGCAGCAGCAGCGTGTGGATCGGCAGGGGCCAGTCGGTGGCGACGCGCAGGCTGTCGATGAAGAAGTTGTAGTACTTGAAGACCGCCAGGATGCCGAGATTGGTGGCCAGGCTGGCGATGAGCCAGCGCTTGCGCGCGCGTGGATCGTCCGACGCCGCGATCCGCTGCGCGACCGCGTAGTCGATCACGGTCGAGGCCAGAATCAGCAGGGCGTAGCGCGCGTTCCAGCTGCCGTAGAAGGTGTAGCTGGCGACGAGCAGCACCCAGCGCCGGCCGGCCGGCGGCGCCAGGCGATGGAGCAGCAGCACCGCGGTCAGGAAGACCGCGAAAAGGTAGGAGTGGAAAAGCAAGGCGCTAAGAAAAGGAATCGAGTAAGAAGCCCGACAAGCAGAAAGCGCATCTGGCCAGAATGCCAGATGCGCTTTCTTCGTTGCGCGTGCGCGCAGCGATCAGGCTGTGCGTTGGGGGATCAGCCTTACTCGGCCGCGGTGCGGAACGACTGGAACTCGTCGAACCACTGCGTGCTCGACGTCGCCGGGTTGATGTTACCCACCGCGCCCAGGTTGACGAAGTCAACGTTGAGGTTCGAGTTGTTCAGCGACGAGCTGACCGAGGTGCCGACCGGACCGGCGCCGCCGATCACGGAGAGGGTCATGTCGCCGTTGAGCGCACCCGGGGTGTCACTGCGGGTCCACTCGACGCGGAGCTGCGTCGCCTGGTCGCAGGGAACGTTGATGCGGTTGGTGAAGCGGGTGGTGCCCGGGTTGTTCAGGCCGCGCAGCGAGAGGCGGCACAGGCTCGACTTGAACGTGAAGAGGATCTGGGTGGCAGCCTGGAAGGCGCTCTCTTCGGTGGCGCGGAAGATGACGTGGAACGTGCCGTCGTTCATCGTGATGTTGTTCGGGTTGAACCAGAACTCCGCGCGGTACAGCGCTTCGTTGTCCGGCGTGTCGTCGCGGACGAAAGCGGGCGACGTGTTGCCGTCGAAGGTCACTTCGAGGCCGCACTCGCCACCGGCGCAGGCGGTACCGCCGCTGCTGCCCATAGCGGCAGTGTTGTTGACGGCCAGGCTGGCGCCAAACGCGCTGCCGGTGAAGAGACAGGCAGCCGCAAGGGCGACCAGCGCAGTCCGGGTGAGGGTCTTCATCGATGCACCTCCTGAAGGGTGAGCGTGGGGTGAGCTAACGGTTTCGAAAACGGGCGGACGCAGCGTGCGCCCGATGCGATGGCTGTGTTGGCCGCGCGGATCATGCCGTTCGATCTGGTCCTTATATGCACTAAAGACTATAAGTGATCGTGCTCGGCGTGTCTAGCGATGAGTCAGATTGCCATGGAACCTGAGGACTGTCAATCGCCGTCAGTGCTCCGTCCGGGTTTGCGAGGAACGATTTGTCCGCGCAACGGGCAGATGCGCTGGAGGCGCATGGCAAGGTGCAAGACCAAAGAAAATGAGAACTGGTTGAATCGTAAGTGAGTATCAGGATACAAGAAACGCCATGGCGACACAAGCTGCGAATGGCCAACATTCGACGAACGTGCCGACGTCGGAACGCCTTCGGCTGCTGATCGTGACCACCCGGCTGCCGACGCCGATCCGGCGCGGCGATCAGGGCCGCGTCTGCGGCTGGGGACGCACGCTCGGCGGGCGGCATCGCCTCGACGTGCTGGCGCAGGATCTGCGGCTGCTGCCGCGTACGGCAGGGCGTGCGGCGACGCCCCCGGCCGACGGGCTGGTGCTGCAGCCGCTGGCCACCGGCTGGCGCGATCTGCTGCAGGTCCTGCCCGGCGCCTGGCGCCGGCCGCTCCAGGTCGCCCTCTACGGGGCGCCGCGGGTGCAGCGGGCCGTGCGCGACGCGATCGCGGCGGCGGCCGCGTCGCACGACGGCCCGTACGACGCGGTCGTGGGGACGCTGGCGCGCACAGGGGATCTGCGCGCCGCGGTCGGCCCGACGATGCCGCTGGTGATCGATTTGATCGACGCCCTGACGCTGAATATGGCGCGGCGCGCGGCGCGCGGCGGCGGGCTGGCGC
>JBCCOR010000663.1:0-3086 GCA_039025295.1 Acidobacteriota bacterium | reverse complement strand
GGTACTCCGGATCGGCTTCGTCCAGGTCGCCGGGTACTCCGGATCGGCTTCGTCCAGGTCGCCGGGTACTCCGGATCGGCTTCGTCGATTTCCCGGGTACTCCGGATCGGCTCCGCCGAATGACCGGGTTGATCTCAGAACCCGTTCCACCCCTCAACGCCCCCGGTTTCGAAGTCCCCGGTGAAGATCCGCACCCCGGTCCCGCGCCACGCGGCGACGCCCGCGGCGACCTCGCCGCCGACGCGCGCGTTGTCGCGCTGCCGGTCGATGCCGGTCGGCACGCCGTTGAAGATGATATTCGGGTTGGAGTGCTGCGTGACGCGGGTGCAGCCGCCCGAGCACGAGCTGCTGTACGACATCACCGTGCGGTACGAGCCGCTGACGAAATGGCCGTACGCGTAGGTTCGGAAAGCATTCGACGGCGACGCGCCGGACTGCGGATTGTGCTGGAAGCCCATGTTGTGGCCGTGCTCGTGGGCGAAGGTCAGGTTGCCGACCGCGCAGTTGCGCACCGTCACCTGATAGCCGAAGTCCTCGAACGACGCCACCGACTGGTTGCCCATCAGGAACGCCACGCCGCAGAAGCTGCTGGTGTTGACCAGGAGGCCCACCATGTCGGCGCCCCACTCGTTGCGCGCCAGGCGCGCCTCGGGGCTGGCCTGCAGCCAGTTGCGGTCGGCGAAGACATCGCCGGTGTCGTTGTAGTTGATCAGGTCGGTGTGCAGCAGCGTGTAGCGCATGTTCATCGCGCTGTTCATGAACGCGGTGTTCGAGTTGTCGACCGCGGCCTGGGCCGTCGCCACGATCTGGCCGACGCCACCCGCCGCGCTGCGCGCCTGCGGGGTGTAGAAGACGATCAGCGTGAGCTCCTCGTTCGGCGCCTGCAGGCCACGCTGTCCACGCCTCGCTGTCGCCGTGGCCTCGGCGAACGACGGCGCCGGCAGCCCGGCCTTGGCGAGCGAGGCTTCGGCCGCGTGCAGCGCAGCGTGCTGGGCGTCGGTCATCTCGGCGTCGCCGTGGTCCTGGCCGCAGGGCGGGAAGCGCGCGCCGTCGAGCTTCTGCAGGACGTGGCCGCCGTCGGCCAGCGGCGTGATCTCGTAGACCGTGAAGCCGGTCTGGAAGCTGCCGACCTCGACGCGGCCCGCGACGAAGCCGTGCGCCAAGGTCAGCGTGGTGCTGATGTGCGCCGACTCCGCGCCGCCGCCGCGCCAGACCAGGTTGCCGGGGCCGCGCGTCTCGATCGCATCCTTGGCGACCAGCGAGACGACGCTGCCGTCGAGCAGCGGCAGATCGAGCCGCGCCGGGGCGCGCGACAGGAGGCCGACGTCGACGTGGATGCGCTGGGCCTCGACCGCGGCCGGCGAGAGCTCGGCGTTGAGGGTCAGGCGCTCGGTGCCGAGCTGGTAGAGCGATCGGGCGGATGCCGAAGCGGCGAGGACGAGCGAGAGAACAGCGACGAGAGCGAAAACAACGGGCTTGCGCGAGGAGAACAGCGTCAGCATAAGGGGAAGCACTCCAGGAGGGTCGATGGGTTTCGCCGAGCGGCGACGCGGCTGATCACTCCGAAGGGACGCGCAGACCACGTCCGGGCGGGGACAGATGGGGCGCAGAAAGGAAGGGTGCCTTCTAGAGTAATGCCAAACGAAAGCGTTCGTCGAACGATTCGTCTGGTTTGGCGCGAAATTCAGCCGTCGAGGCCGCGCAGGGCGCGCGCCGGGGACGCCTGGGCCATGCGATGGGCCGGCAGCAGGCCGGCGAGGAGCGCCGCGATCACCGCCAGCGCGGGCGCCTGCAGGAGCAGCGCGGGATCGAGATCGAGGGTCAACGTCCAGCCGAAGGCGCGGCGGTTGATCACCTGCACCAGGAGCGCCGCCATCATCGCGCCGACCGGCATCGCGATCAGGCCCGCGACCAGGCCCATCAACCCGGTCTGGACGGTCACGAGGCCCCACACCTGCGCCGGCGTCATGCCGTTGGCGCGCAGAACGGCGAGCTCGCGGTCGCGCTCGAGCTGCAGCGCGAGCAGCGCGCTCAGCACCCCGACGAAGGCGATGCCGACCGCGAGCAGGCGCAAGACGCCGGTGATCGCGAAGGTGCGGTCGAAGATCTCGAGCGAGTAGCGGCGCAGCTCGCGGTTGGCGCGTACGTCGATCGCCTGGCGGCCGGTGTTGGCCGCCGCGCGCAGGTCTTCGATCCACGCGTCGCGGTCGACGCCGTCGTCGGCGAAGAAGCCGAGCGAGTGGATCGCGGGATCGTTCCAGTGACGGTCGTAGGTGGCGCGCGCCAGCGTCACGGCGCCGCGGTCGGAGCCGAAGTCGACGTAGACGCCGACCACGCGGAAGGCGCGCGGGCCGGCGTCGGTGCGCAGGAGGACGCGGTCGTCGAGGCCGATCGCGTGGCGGTAGGCGAACGGCTCGGAGACCATGATCGTGTCGGCCTCCGCCGCGTGCAGCGCGTCGTAGACGGCGTCGCGCGCGCCGCCCGCGCGCAGTCGGAAGATGCGGAACGCGCGCGGATCGATGCCGAGCGCGATCGTCTGCACCGACTCCGGGGTTTCGAGCGCGTCGAGCGCCGCCGGTTCCGGAACGGCGTCGGCCGTGCGCGCTGTGCCCGGGATCTCGACCCGTCGATACGTACTCACGTACGCCGTGCCGTCGACGGCGCGCAGGCGCGCCAGGGTGTCGGGATCGATCGCCGACGGCTGGCCGCGGTTGTGGGCGTCGGCCGGGATGACGTAGGCGTCGGACTGCAGGGTGAGCAGCAGCCAGTCGGTGAGCGTGACGCGGAAGCTGGCGACCATCACTGCGACGCCGACCGTCGTCGCCACCGCCACCACCAGTGCCGCCAGCGCGACGCCGGTGCGGCTGAGATGCGCCGCCAGGCCGCGCGCCGCCATCGCACCCAGGATCCCGAACGCGCGCCGCAGCGGCGGCGCGGCCAGCCGCGACGCGATCAGCACCGCGCCCGGGACGACCGCCGAGGCGCCGATGATCGCCAGGAAGACCGCGGCGAAGCCGCTGACCAGATCGCGCCCCGAGATCGCCAGGAGGCCGGCCGCGAGCGCGAGCATCGCGAGCCCGGCCAGC
>JBCCOR010000662.1:0-3087 GCA_039025295.1 Acidobacteriota bacterium | reverse complement strand
GACGTCCTCGCCAACGACAGCGACATCGACGGCGACAGCCTCACCGTCGCCGTCGCCACCCAGCCCGCCAACGGCACCGCGACGGCCCAGCCCGACGGCTCGATCGTCTACGCGCCCGCGGCCGACTGGAGCGGCGTCGACGCGTTCACCTACACCATCGACGACGGCAACGGCAACACCGCCAGCGCCACCGTCACCGTCACGGTGAACCCCGTCAACGACGCGCCGGTCGCCGTCGACGACGTCGCCGTCATCGACGAGGACACCCTCGTGAGCATCTTCGTGCTCTTGAACGACACCGACGTCGACGGCGATTTCCTCGTGGTCCCCGCGTTCACCGAGCCCGCCAACGGCACCATCACGCCGATCCGCGCCGGCGGGTTCAACTACCAGCCCAACGCCAACTGGAACGGCATTGACACATTCACCTACACCGTCGACGACAACAACGGCGGCACCAGCACCGCGACCGTCACGGTGACGGTGCTGCCGGTCAACGATCCGCCGGTGGCGGCCCTCGCGGTCGCCCCGACGGCGGGCTACGCGCCCCAGCCGGTCGACGGCGACGGCACCGGCTCGTTCGACATCGACGACGGCATCGCCAGCTACGACTGGGACTTCGGCGACGGCGCGACCGCCACCGGCGCGACCGCCAGCCACGTCTACAGCGCAGCCGGCAGCTACACGGTCACCCTGACCGTCACCGACCTCGGCGGCCTGTCGTCGACGGCGACGTCGACGGTCGAGGTCCTGCCCACGCCCGACGTGCTCTTCGTGATCAAGAACAAGAACAACCTGAATGCGAGCGACACGCTCGTCCGCGATCGCTTGATCAACGACTTCGGGTTCAACGTCACGCTCAAGAGCCACGACGCCACCAAGCCCAGCGACGCCGACGGCATCGACCTGATCATCATCAGTTCGACCGTCCAGTCGGGCAAGGTGCGCACCAAGTTCACGAACGCGACCGTGCCGGTCGTGACCTGGGAGTCGCATCTGTTCGACGACCTGCGCATGACCGGCAAGACGCGCAACGTGGACTACGGCTCGGTGACCGGGCAAACGCAGGTCGCGATCGTCGATCCGACCCATCCGATGGCCGACGGCCTGAGCGGCTTGGTCAACACGACGATCAACGGCCAGCGCTACACCTGGGGCGTGCCGGGCAACGACGTGCAGATCGTCGCGACGCTCGCGAACGACGCGAGTCGGGCCGCGCTCTTCGGCTATGAAGCCGGCGACGCGATGTTCGGCCTGGCCGCGCCCGCGCGGCGCGTGGGTCTGTACTTCGGTGACACCGTGGCGCAGACCACCACCGCCGAGGGCTGGCGCCTCTTCGACGCCGCCGTCTGCTGGGCGATCGACTGCCCGTAGGGTCGTCGTGATCCGGACGCGGTCGGCGTGACCGCGTCCTCTCATCGCCCCGCATCGCTTCGGCGGTGCGGGGCGTTCTTGCATCCGGGCGACGATCTGGGCACAGCGATCAGGAATGAGAAAAGACCCAAAACGTAGATCCCGCACGCACGGATGGCACATCGTTCGAATAAATCGCTGCCGTCATGCCTACTGTTGGGCAGACCAAGCCTCAGGCCGCCGCTCGCTCGCCGCACGTGCGCGGGCCCACTCGATCGACGTCGAGCGGTTCGCCCAATCCGTCCTCGGGTCGCATGATCGACCGTTCGATCATCGACCGAGCGATCATTCTTTTTCTGCACTTCTGACGTTCTGCATCCGCCGCCTGTAGCTTTCTGCAGGCTCTTCATCTACCGACCGGTTCGGTATCGCCCCCGGTCGGCTTCATTTCTCTGACCCGCCCCTCAAGGAGAATCCCCGTGCCATCCAGGTCGCACAACACGCTTCTCGTACGACGATTCAGCGTCGTTCTCGGACTGCTGCTGCTGGCAACCACCGCCAGCCTCGGCGCCCAAACCCTGACCTTCATCGACGCAGCCGGCCAGCCGACTGCGACGTTCGTCGAAGGCGCGCGCTTCGACGTTCGACTCGACGAGCCGTCGCTGAACAGCAGCCCGGGCTTCGTCGACTTCGTCTCGATTCAGGTCTCGGCCCTGTTCTCCGGCGATCAGGTCTTCGTCGACTGCTTCGAGACCGGCCCCGACACCGGCATTTTCGAGGGCGGCGCCAACCTCGGCACCGTCGGCGCACCGCCGCCGTTCCCGGGGCTGCAAACCGCCGTTGACCCGGGACCGCCGGCGCAGCGCGACACGCTGCAGGCCACCTTCGGGCCGAGCAGCGCGACCGCCGGCCTGGTCGGCGCGGCGGCGCGCTGGACCGACGCTGATGGCACGCCGGTGACCCGCTACGCCCTCGGCCAGACCGTGCATCTCGAGGTCGAGGATCGTCTCTTCGGCAGCGACGGCTTCGTCGATCAGCTGTGGCTGCGCGCGGAATCGGTGAGCGGCGGTGATCAGGAAGACATCACCCTGATCGAAACCGGCCCGTCAACCGGCATCTACCGCGGCAGCCTGAGCAGCCGCAGCGGCCCGAGCTTCCCGTTCAACAGCGAGCTCGACGCCTTCGACGGCGACACGCTGCGCTTCACCCATACCGATTTCGACGGCATCGACGTGCTGCAGGCCGACGCCAGCGCCGTCGCCAGCCTGACCGTCTTCATCGACGCCGACGGCCAGCCGACCGACACGCTGCTCGCCGGCGGCCAGGGCCGCGTGCGGGTGATCGACTTCAACGCCTTCGGCTCGACCAACGTCGAGCTCAGCGCGCAGCAGACCGGCGATCAGGAGTCGATCTTCCTGACCGAGACCGGCATCGGCACCGGCGTCTTCGAGGGCGCGTTCAACATCGAATTCAGCGGCGGGGCCAACAGCTTCGACGGCATCCTGCAGACCGGCCAGAGCCCTGGCCCGCCGCCGGGACCCGACACGGTCGACGCGCTCCACTTCGACACCGGCAGCGGCTCGACCGCGCAGGCCACCACCCGCTTCTCGATCGTCACGCTGCGCGACGCCGCGGATGACACCGTGCGCGCGGCCTTTGTCGCCGGCGACACCCTGCGCGTGCACGTCCAGGCGCCGGTCGCCGGCAGCCCCGGCTTCATCGACTCGATTCCGG
>JBCCOR010000661.1:0-3107 GCA_039025295.1 Acidobacteriota bacterium | reverse complement strand
GCTGGTCGGCCCGGCGCAGTCGACGCACGCGCTGGTCGGTCACTGGCAGGCCGACGCCGCGGTCGACGCGGTGCGGCTCGACGCGCTGGCGATCACCGACGCGTTCGGCGCGCGCGTCGACGCCGCGCTCCGCCGCCGCGACGCGCTGCCGCTGCGCGCCGACGGCACGGTCGACGACGCCCAGCTCGATCGCCGCGACGCGGCGGCCGATACCGCGATCGGCGCGGCGGCGATCGGCGCAGCGGCGGCCGGCGCGCGTACGGCCACCGAGCGCCTGGTGCGCTCGATCTGGCAGGAGGTGCTCGGCCGCGACGACGTGCCGGTCGAGCGCAGCTTCTTCGAGCTCGGCGGGCAGTCGCTGCTGCTCGTGCAGGTGCACAGCCGCCTGCGCCAGCTGGCCGCGGCGCCCGACGACCTGGCCGTGGTCGATCTGCTGCGTCATCCGACCGTGCGCAGCCTGGCCGCGTTCCTCGACCGCGGCCGCGACGCCGCCGCCCGGCCGGCGGCGACCGCTGCGGCGCGGCGCCGGCGTCGATCCGGCGACGACGATCCGACGATCGCGATCGTCGGCATGGCCGGACGCTTTCCGCAGTCGCCCGACGTCGACGGGTTCTGGCGCCATCTGGTCGCCGGCCGCGAGCTGATCCGCTTCTTCGACGACGAGGAACTCGCCGCCGCGGGCGTCGCCGAGGCGCTGCGCCGGTCGCCCGACTTCGTCGCCGCGCGGGCCGTGCTCGAGGACGTCGATCGCTTCGACGCCGACTTCTTCGGCATCAACCCGCGCGAGGCCGAGGCCACCGATCCGCAGCAGCGGCTTTTCCTCGAGGTCGCCTGGGAAGCGCTCGAGTCGGCCGGCGTCGATCCGGCGCGCTTCGACGGCACGGTCGGCGTGTTCGCCGGCGCCGACGCCAACCGCTACGCGATCACCAACCTGCTGCTCGGCGCCGAGGGCCTGCAGACCCTGATCGGCAACGACAAGGACTACCTCGCGACCCGCGTCGCCTACAAGCTCGACCTGACCGGGCCGGCCGTCACCGTGCAGACCGCGTGCTCGACCTCGCTGGTGGCGGTGCACATGGCCTGCCGCAGCCTGCTCGAGGGCGCCTGCGATCTGGCCCTGGCGGGCGGCGTCGGCGTGTTCTTCCCGCAGGTCGGCGGCTACGTCTACGAGGAGGGCGGCATCCTCTCGCCCGACGGCCACTGCCGGGCCTTCGACGCGCGCGCCAAGGGCACGGTCGGCGGCGACGGCGTCGGCGCGGTCGCGCTCGCCCGGCGGGCCGACGCCGAGGCGCGGGGCGACACGATCCTGGCGCTGATCCGCGGCTCGGCGATCAACAACGACGGCGCCAAGAAGGTCGGCTTCACCGCGCCGAGCGTCGAAGGCCAAATGGCCGTGATCGCCGCGGCGCAGATGACCGCCGACGTCACGCCCGACACGATCGGCTACGTCGAGGCCCACGGCACCGGCACCCAGCTCGGCGATCCGATCGAGATGGCGGCGCTCACCGAGGTCTTCCGCGCCGGCGTCGATCCGGACGCGCGCGCGCAGGATGCCGGCGGCGCGTGCGCCGTCGGCTCGCTCAAGAGCAGCGTCGGCCACATGAACTCGGCCGCCGGCATCGGCTCGCTGATCAAGACCGTCCAGGCGCTGCGCCATCGGCAGATCCCGCCGAGCCTGCACGTCGAGACGACCAACCCGCGCATCGACTTCGCGTCGGGCCCGTTCTACGTGCCGACGACAGCGCGGGCGTGGCCGCGCGGCGCCGCGCCGCGCCGCGCCGGCGTCAGCTCGTTCGGCATCGGCGGCACCAACGCCCACGCCGTGCTCGAGGAGGCGCCGGACGTCGACGCATCGGCTGCGCCCAACCGCCGCTGGCAGCTGCTGCCGCTCTCGGCGCGCTCGCAGCCGGCGCTGGTCGCCATGGCCCAGCGCCTGGCCGACTGGCTCGAATCGCCGCCGGCGGCGCTGGCCGGCGACGCATCGTCGCCCGACGCGGACGGCGCGCGCCTGGCCGACGTCGCCCACACGCTGCAGGTCGGACGCCGGGCCTTCGCCCATGGTGGCTGGGTGGTGGCGGCCGACGCCGCGGCGGCGATCGCCGCGCTGCGCGGCGGCGGCGGCGATGCGGCGACGCGCGAACCGCAGCCGCGCGACGTCGTGTTTCTCTTCCCGGGCCAGGGCAGTCAGCGGCCGGGCATGGGGCGCGCGCTCTACGCCGGCGAGCCGGTCTTCCGCGACGTCATCGACCGCGCCAGCGCGATCCTCACGCCGCTGCTCGACGCCGATCCGCGCCGGCTGCTCGGCTACGTCGCGGATGATGACGCCGGCGACGCCAGCGCGGCCGATCCGCTCGACGCCAGCCGCATCGACGCCGATGGGCTGGCCGAGACGCGCCTCACGCAGCCGCTGCTGTTCATGATCGAGATGGCGCTCGCGGCGTGGTGGCGCAGCGTCGGGGTCGTGCCGCGGGCGATGCTCGGGCACAGCGTCGGCGAGTACGTCGCGGCCTGTCAGGCGGGCGTCTTCTCGTTCGAAGACGGGCTGACGCTGATGGCCGCGCGCGGCCGCCTGATCCAGGCACAGCCGCGCGGTGCGATGCTCGCCGTCGGCCTCGACGAGACCGCGGCCCGCGCGCTCGACGATGTCACCGTGGCGGTGATCAACGGTCCGCGCGCCTGCGTCGTCGCGGGCGCGACGGACGCGGTCGAGCGCTGCGCCGCGCGGCTCGCACAAGACGGAACGGCGCATCGCCGCCTGCGCACGTCGCACGCCTTCCACACGCCGATGCTGGCGGGCATGGCCGACGCCTTCCGCGCGGTGCTGCAGACGATCGACCTGCAGCCGCCGACGCGGCCGTTCCTGTCGAACGTCACCGGCACGTGGATCGCCCCCGACGAGGCCGTGCGGCCCGACTACTGGGTCGAGCACAGCCTGCGACCGGTGCGCTTCGGCGCGTGCCTCGAGACGCTGGCGCGCGACGGCGAGATGCCGGCGCTGCTCGAGGTCGGTCCCGGGCGCGCGCTGACCGGCCTGGCGCGCCGCCACGGCGTCGCCGCGCGCGCCCTGCCCATGGCGGCGAGCCTGCCCGGCGGCGACGCGTCCGCGG
>JBCCOR010000660.1:0-3116 GCA_039025295.1 Acidobacteriota bacterium | reverse complement strand
GAGCCGGGCGCGGAAGTCGTCGATCAGGCGCAGCGTGCCGACGGCCGGCAGGCTGGCGTCGTCGCGGAGGACGCGGCGGGCGTAGGCGATTTTGCCGACGAAGAAGTCGGCGAGCTGCCAGGCGTCTTCGTGGAAGGGTCGGAGCATCGCAGTGGCCGCGCGGGCGAGCAGCTGTTGGACGATCTCGCGGCCGGCGTTGCCGGTCGCGCCGGCGACGGCGACGTGCTGGATGACGGTGGGGGTCGATGACATGGCGGGTACCTCAGTTCGGCTGGGTCGCAGGTGCGAGCGGGGCTTCGAGCGGCAGATGGGCGACGAAGAGCTTCAGGAAGAACACGGGCGCGAACCATTCGAGTCCGGGCGTGACGACGGCGGGCGTGAAGCTGGCGACGAGGGCGACCAGGTAGACGCCGTGGGCGATCGGCTTCTGCAGCGTCGCGGGGCTGAGGACGATCAGCGTGGCGGCGGCCATCAGGAAGCTGTAGCCCGTCGCCACGTACGCCCAGTCGTGCGCGCGAAACAGCCAGCCGACGAGCCCGAGCTGGACGACGTGGAGGGCGACGAAGCCGAGATGCTGAGCGATCCCCTGGCCGGCGCGGTGGTACCAGCGCTTGGCCGTGTGGGTGGCGTTGGTCATGACGCCGCCGACGGTGTCGAGGGCGAGCAGGCCGGCGACCAGCAGCTGCCAGAGCGTCCAGGCGTGCCCGGCGGCGAGCGGCCACGCGACCGCGGCGAAGGTCGCCGCGAGCGGGATCGCGGTCTGGAGCCAGACCTCGCCGCGGGTCGCGCCGGGGCCGACGAAGCGGTCCCAGGCGCCGAGAAGACCCGCGCGCGGCGATGGCGGCGTCCACTGGACGCGGACGCGCGGGATGGGTGTGCGATCGTCGATCATGGAGAGCGGGGGAGCGGGGTGATGCGCGGACGTGGGGGTCATGTCGGGTTCTCCTGGCGGGTCGAAGGATGGGCGATGTCGAGCCACACGCTGTGGCTGACCGATCCGAAGTCGCGCAGCGATGCGGCGATGCGCAGGCCGAGCGGACTGGCGCCGATCGGGTGCGGCGCGTGGACCGTGCTGCGCAGATGCAGGCCCAGATCGTGGGGCGCGCTCGCGCTGCGCAGCAGACGGATCGCGTGGCCGCCGGGTGCTGCGCAGAGCGCGCGCAGGCTGGCTTCGGCGTCGCGGAACGTGGCGGCGGTGCAGCGCACGCGCACGATCTCCACGATCGGCGATCCGGCGGACGGCGTGGTGTCGGTCATGGCGTGCCTCGCAAGGGTTGGCGTGAATCGAAGGGCTTCAGGACGTGCCTCTCGATAGAGCACGCGCTGTGCCAGGCGCGTGAAGAAATCGCAAGTCGTTGATTCGTTTTGGTTTATGCGTTTCCGATGCGGGTCGTCACGATGCCGACTGCCGTATGCGGCAGTGGCGCTGGCGGCGAATTGCCGTATGTGGCACTATCGCGCCATGTCGCTGGACGCCCCGGCCCTCGCGCTCGAAGCCACGCAGCGGATTTGCCGTCATCTCGACGTCGAGCGCTCGCTCGCCGACTGCCTCGCGCTGCTGCGCGCACACATGCCGGGGCGGACGATGTACCTCGACCACTACGATCACGCGCAGGGCGCAGTGCACACGCTCGCCACGGCCACGGCCGAGGGCGGTCGACGGCTCGATCGCGTCGTGCCGATGCCGCCGGCGCTGCGCGCGCAGATCGAGGACTTCCGCGGCAGCGATCCGGCGTCGGGCGCGGTGTTCGTCGTGCCGCGGGTGGTCGACGATCCGATCTGCGTGCGCATGTTCGACGCCCTCGGCGAGCCGCTGGAATCGTCGCTGATCGGCGTCTATCCCGACGACGGCGCGCGGGTGCTCGGCGCCGTGGTGCTGATCGCCGACGGCTTCGATCGCTTCACCGCCAACCACGAGGCCCTGTTCGCGCAGCTGCGGCGGCCGTTCGCCATCGCGCTGTCGAACGCGCTGCGCCATCGCGAGGTGCTCGCGCTGAAGGAGCGGCTCGCCGATGACAAGCGTTTTCTGCAGCACGAAATCCTGCGCCTGACCGGCGAGGAGATCGTCGGCGAGGAATTCGGCCTGGCGCAGGCCGTCGGCATGGCGCGTCGCGTCGCGGTGCACGACAGCCCGGTGCTGCTGCTCGGCGAGACCGGCACGGGCAAAGACGTTCTGGCGCACCACGTTCACGCGGTTTCCCCGCGGCGCGACGGTCCGCTGATCAAGGTCAACTGCGGGGCGATTCCCGAGAGCCTGGTCGACAGCGAGCTCTTCGGGCACGAGAAAGGCGCGTTCACCGGCGCGCTGGCGCAGCGCCGCGGGCGCTTCGAGCGCGCCAACGGCGGCACCATCTTTCTCGACGAAGTCGGCGAGCTGCCGCCGCCGGCGCAGGTTCGGCTGCTGCGGGTGCTGCAGCAGAAGGAGATCGAACGGGTCGGCGGCACCACCACCATCGCGCTCGATCTGCGGGTGATCGCCGCGACCCATCGCGATCTCGAGAGGATGGTCGACGCGGGCGCCTTCCGGCGCGATCTGTGGTTTCGACTCGCCGTCTTCCCGATCACCATCCCGCCGCTGCGCGAGCGACCGGGCGACATCCCGGCCCTGGTCGCCCACTTCCTACGCACGAAGTCGAACGAGCTGAGGCTGCAGAGAACGCCGAAGCCGACCCCCGCCGTGCTGCACGCGCTGATGGCCTACGACTGGCCCGGCAACGTGCGCGAGCTGCAGAACGTGATCGAGCGGGCGCTCGTGCTGGCCGGGGACGACGACCAGCTCGACACGGACGTCGTCGTTCTCGGGCGGCGCGGCCCAGAAGCCGATCGCGACGCCGGTGCGTCGCTCGCCCTCGACGACGCCGTGCGCGCGCACATCGAGCGTGTCCTGGCGATGGCCGACGGCAAGGTCCACGGTCCGGACGGCGCCGCGGCCCTGCTGCAGCTCAACCCGAGCACGCTGCGCCACCGCATGGACCGGCTCGGCATCGCGTACGGGCGGAGCCGGCAAGCGGCCGACGCCGGGTGAGCGCGACCGCGTCGGGCGACCATGCGCCGCGCCACCGGAGCGGACGCCATTCTCAGTATTGATATATACATATTCGCAAATTAGATAATCG
>JBCCOR010000659.1:0-3118 GCA_039025295.1 Acidobacteriota bacterium | reverse complement strand
GTGTCGAGCCGGCTCGACGCGATCGCATCGTCGGGATCGGACGCCGACGGTCCGCCGTGGCTGGCGACGGGCGATGCGGCGGTGTCCTACGATCCGCTTTCGTCCCACGGCATCGCCTCGGCCCTGGGCGCGGGCTACTACGCCGGCTGCGCGGCGCGCGATCATCTGCTCGGTCGCAGTGAGGCGTTCGACGCCTACCGCGCGGTCATGCAGCAGGCGTACGCCACGTACCTCGACCTCCGCCAGCGCGCCTACGCCGACGAACAGCGCTGGCCCGACGCGCCGTTCTGGCGGCGGCGGCACGAGGTGACGTAGGCCCCTGTGCGTTCTGCTAGGCTGGCAACGGGAGACGAACCAGCATGAGCAAGGGCAGCAATAAGATCAAGATTCTCTGGGACGGCGATGTCCCTGGTCTTGACGAGCATCGGGTAAGCCTTACGCAATTTGCGCCAGCGATCGCGCAGCTCGTCAAGCTATACAGACACTTGGTGAAGGAGACGGTTCGCGGTGAGCCGCAACAGTCCGATCCCCGCGGACGCCCCAGTAAAGAAGTTGCTTGGTTCGATCTTCAGCTCGAGAGTGTCGAGTCGGGCTCGGTCGGCGTAAGTCTCGTGAGCGTGGCCAATCCGCCAGCGAACTGGTTGCCGGGCCTTCTCGATCAAGACCAAAGCCGTATCAGTGAGCAATTCATGGATGCTTTGGACGCGGGCGCGTCTGGTACGTCCACCGTCCCAGCTGCCGACAGGTACTATCGGACGTTGCCAAACGGCGTAAAAACGCAGTACGTGGAGTGGTCGAAGGGAGGGGACGTCGTACGCCACTTGAACATCGATGTACAGCGCACAGGTCAAGACGAGCAAGAGAAGCCGCTTCCTTTTGTCTTCGAATTTCTTGGCGAGGTTGTAGCCGTCGGTGTAGAGCCAGGAAAAGAGTACGTCGTTGTCCGCCAAGACGGTAAGCAGAAGCGATGTACAGCGACTGCCGAGCAATCTGAGCGTGCATACGAATTGCGCCGAGAGTTGGTCAAAGGCACAGCTGTCTCAGTCAGCGGCAAGAACCGACTTTTGGACATTGGTCTACCCCATGAGACGTTCCGGCCGTTGACTCCGGAAGAAAAAGAGGAAGAAATCTTCGTTCGCTGGCACGGTCTGCTCGAAAGACTTTCTCAGTAGCCCGGAGTTGTTTGCGTTCGATGGATTCGCCACTATCATGGCCATCGCTGACCGTAGAGCGAATCCTTGAGCTGCATCACAGAGGCATTGTCGATCACGGCGGCGATCCTCATCTTGCCCAAGGACGTAGCTGCATCGAAGCGGCGCTCGGGAGCGCTGGCTCGGCCGTTTCGTACTTGGAGCCCGCCGATCGGCTTACATGGCATCTGTACGCGGCAGCGCATCTGCTGATGTACCTCGTTCAGAGGCATTGCTTCGTCGACGGAAACAAGCGGGTTGCCTGGAACACGGCCTACGACGTGCTGACGGATGCCAATATTCGCATCGAGGCGACCGAAGACGATGCCTATGATCTTGTGATCGGTGTTGTGACGGGCGACCGTGATCGCCATGCAGTCGTCACCTGGTTTGCCAGCCGGATCGTGCGCACGCGCCGGTAGCGACGCCAGGAACCGGCGCCCGCTTTACTTCCCCCGCCCCGCCGCGTAGCATCGGTAGCCCGCATCGCGCGCGCCCCGATGGCAGCGGCGCGCGAAGGGTTCGGGCCCTGTGCATTGCGCCAAGCTGAACCTCGTCAGGCCCGGAAGGGAGCAGCGATAAGGCGATCGGCGCGAGTGCCGCAGACCAGCCGGAACCCTTCGCACGCCGCTGCCGTCGGCAGCCACCGACATCCGCCGCGCGCCCAACGCGCCGACGATCCCACGCCCCCGCACCGTCGACGACACCGCCATGGCTTATCAGGTTCTCGCCCGAAAATGGCGCCCGCAGGACTTCGCCAGCCTGGTCGGCCAGGAAGCGACCGTCACCGCGCTGCGCAACGCCCTGCGCGACGATCGCATCGCCCAGGCCTATCTCTTCTCAGGCATCCGCGGCGTCGGCAAAACCACCGCCGCGCGCGTCTTCGCCAAAGCCCTCAACTGCCGACGCCGCGGTGAGGCCCTGCCCGACGGCAGCATCCAGGTCGATCCCTGCAACCGCTGCGACGCCTGCCGGGCGATCACCGACGGCAGCGCGCTCGACGTGATCGAGATCGACGCCGCCACCTACTCGAAGGTCGAGCAGGTGCGCGAGCTGACCGAGAGCCTGCGCTACGGACCCGCCGACTTCCGCTACAAGGTCGTCGTGCTCGACGAGGTCCACCGCCTGTCGCGCCAGGCGTTCGATGCCCTGCTCAAGATCGTCGAGGAGCCACCGGCGCATCTCGTCTTCATCTTCGCCACCACCGAGCTCGACGCCGTGCCGGTGACGATCCTCTCGCGCTGCCAGCAGTTCGCCTTCCGCCGCGTGCCGGCGTCGCGCCTCGCCGACTACCTGCGCACGATCGCCGACGCCGAGTCGATCGAGGCCAGCGACGCCGCCCTGCACCGCATCGCCCGCGCCGGCGAAGGCAGCGTGCGCGACAGCGTCGCGCTGCTCGATCAGCTCGCGACCTTCGGCAACGGCCGGCTCGACGACGACGAGATCGCGCGCATGCTCGGCGGCCTCGACGGCGCGCTCTTCCACGACGTGCTCGGCGCCATCCTGCGCGGCGAGCGGCGCGTCGTGATCGACGCGGTGCGCACGATCGACGACCAGGGCTGGGATCCCTACAAGGTCTTCGGCCAGTTCCTGCGCTACGTGCGCGACGGCCTGCATCTCGCCGCCGGCGGCCCCGACGCCCTCGGCACCGTCGAGCTCGCGCCCGAGCGCGCCGAGCAGCTCGCCCAGCTCACCCGCGAGGCCGGCTACGAAAACGTGCTGCGCGTGCTCGATCTGCTGCTGCGCAGCGAGTCGACCGTGCGCCACGCCGATCTCGGCGGGCTCGCGCTCGAGATCGTCTGGCTGCGCGCCGCCGAGCTGCCCAAGCTCACCCAGATCGAGGCGCTCCTCGCCGGCGGTCTGCCCGCCACGGGCGGCCCCGCAGGCCCCGGCGGCGGACCCGCGGGCCCGGCCGGCGGCGGGCCGGG
>JBCCOR010000658.1:0-3121 GCA_039025295.1 Acidobacteriota bacterium | reverse complement strand
TCGCCGATCTCGCCGAGCTCCTGAGCGCGCGCTTCCCCGCGCTCGGGCCGCTGTGGCCGCGCCTGGCGCTGGCCGTCGACGGCCAGCTGATCGCCGAAAGCCAGCGCCCGGCCGTCCGCCTCGCCGACGGTGCTGAGATCGCGCTGCTGCCGCCGGTGTCGGGCGGATGAGCACGCCGGCGGCGCAGCTGGTCGACGGGCCGATCGACGTTGCGGCCGTCATCGCACGCGTCCAGCGCGACGCGCGCTGCGGCGCGGTCGTACTCTTTCTGGGCTGCGTGCGCGATCAGGATCCCGGCGAGGCCGACGACGCGCGCGTCGCGCGGCTCGACTACGACGCCTACCGACCGATGGCGTCGGCCGCGCTGGCGCGCATCGTCGACGAGATCGACGACCCCGATCAGCCGCTGCGCGCCGCGGTCGTCCATCGTCTCGGGCCGGTCGAGGCCGGCGAGCCGAGCGTGGCGATCGCCGTCGCCAGCCCGCGGCGCGACGCCGCCTACGCCGCCAGCCGCACGCTGCTCGAGCGGCTGAAGCGCGAGGTGCCGATCTGGAAGCGCGAGGTGCGGATCGACGGCGCCGTCCGCTGGCGCGAAGAAGAACCCCTCGAAGGCGCCGAAAGCGGCTGATCCGGCGCGCCCTGTCCTGGACGATCCAGCGGCCGCGCGGGCCGGTGTGATAGAACCCGAGGGCACATCTTCCGCGGTGCGAATCTACGCCCTATGTGGCGATTCCGCCGTCACCCACCGTCGATCACCGTCGATCGTCCTCCGCCGGCCTCCGTCCGGCGGCTTTCCCGCGAGCTTTTGAAGCTGGAGACGCGTACGCATGAGCGATTCGAATCCGTCCTGTTTGCCCACCATCCGCACCCTGCACGTCGCTGATATCGAGCTGCCGCGGCAGTTCGAGAAGCTGTACGACCTGGCCTACAACCTGTGGTGGACCTGGACCCCGGCCGCGCGCAACCTGTTCAACATGATCGATCCCGAGTCGTGGTCGCTCTATCGCAATCCGGTGCAGGTGCTGATCAACGTCGAGCCGCGCCAGTGGCATCCGCTGCACAGCAGCGAGCGCTTCCTGGCGGCGTACGGCGAGGTGACCGATGCGCTCGATGAATACATGCGCAGCCAGAACACCTATTTCGATCGCAACCACGCGCAGCCCGCCGGCCCGATCGCCTACTTCTCGATGGAGTACGGCCTGCACCAGTCGCTGTCGGTGTACTCGGGCGGTCTCGGCATCCTGAGCGGCGACCACTGCAAGAGCGCGTCCGATCTCGGCCTGCCGTTCGTGTCGGTCGGTCTGCTCTACCGCCGCGGCTACTTCCTGCAGTCGATCGACGCCGAGGGCTTCCAGCAGCACATCTACCCGGAATACGACTTCCCGCGCCTGCCGCTGCGGCCGATCGCGAGCGCCACCGGCACCCCGCTGATCATCCGCGTGCCCGTTCCGGGCCGCGAGATCGCCGCCAAGCTGTGGCTGGCGCAGATCGGCCGCGTGCCGCTGGTGCTGCTCGACACCGACATCCCCGAGAACGATCCGGCCGACCGTCCGATCACCAACCTGCTCTACGTGCGCGGTCGCGAGATGCGCCTGGTGCAGGAGTATCTGCTCGGCATCGGCGGCGTGAAGGCGCTGCGCGCGCTCGGCATCGAGCCGTCGTGCTGGCATCTCAACGAGGGCCACGTGGTTTTCATGCAGCTCGAGCGCATGCGCGAGCTGGTGGCCGACGGCTACAGCCTCGAGGACGCCCACGCCCAGGTGACGCGCAACGCGGTGTTCACCACCCACACGCCGGTGCCGGCCGGCAACGAGCAGTTCGACCCGACCCTGATCCGCAAGTACTTCCAGAGCTGGTGCGACGAGACCTCGATGGCGATGGACCATCTGGTCGATCTCGGTCGCGCCCACGAGGGCGACAACAGCTTCAACCTCACCGCGCTCGGGGTGCGCACCTCGAGCTACGCCAACGGCGTGAGCAAGCTCAACAGCGAGGTCGCCAGCCGCATGTGGCGCCATCTCTATCCGGCGGAGGACGAGCAGCCGATCAAGCCGATCACCAACGGCGTCCACACCGACAGCTGGCTCGGCGTCGAGCTGGGCCGGGTGATCGAGCACCAGCTCGGTGAGAACTGGCGTGAGCTGCTGCTCGGTGACGACGGCTGGGACGCGGTCGACGCCATTTCGGACGAGAAGCTGTGGAAGGCGCATATGGATCAGAAGGCGCGCCTCGGCCGCTTCACCCGCTCGCGCTTGATGGAGCAGCACGCGCGCCACGGCAGCTCGCCCGACGAGCTGCGTGCGGTCGGCAGCCTCTTCGATCCGAACGCGCTGACGATCGGCTTCGCCCGCCGCTTCGCCACCTACAAGCGCGCCAAGCTGGTGTTCGCCGATCCGCATCGCGTGCGCGCCATCCTGTCGAACGACGAGCGGCCGGTGCAGCTGATCTTCGCCGGCAAGGCGCATCCCGCCGATCGGCCGGGTCAGGAGCTGATCCAGCACATCTTCAACCTCAGCCGCAGCGAGGCCCTCGCCGGCCGCGTCTTCATCCTCGAGAACTACGACATGCGCATGGGCCGCATGCTGGTGCAGGGTGTCGACGTCTGGCTCAACACCCCGCGTCGGCCGATGGAGGCGAGCGGCACCAGCGGCCAGAAGGTCGGCCTCAACGGTGGCCTCAACTTCAGCATCCTCGACGGCTGGTGGCCCGAGGGCTTCAACGGCCGCAACGGCTGGGCGATCGGCCAGGACCGCCACTACGACGACGAGGCCCAGCAGGATCGCGAGGACGCCGACTCGCTGTACGAGACGCTCGAGACCGAGATCATCCCGGCCTACTACGAGCGCGACGCGGACGGCCTGCCGCGGCGCTGGATCGCGATGATGAAGGAGGCGATCAAGACCACCACCGGGCCGTTCTCGTCGGATCGCATGGTGCGCGACTACACGGTCGATGCGTACCTGCCGGCGATCGCGCGCGGCGCCGAGGCGGCGCGCTGAGCGCGGACGAACCGGCCTCTGCCGCGTCAGGCGCTGCTGACGACGTCCGCGACGACGTCTTCGGCAGCGCCGACCGCGGCCGCGATCCGTCGCGCGCGGCGCTGCCGCCGGCGCCCGCGGTG
>JBCCOR010000657.1:0-3121 GCA_039025295.1 Acidobacteriota bacterium | reverse complement strand
GCGCGGCGCGCGCCGAGCCGGCGCACCGCGGCGCGCGCGGCGACGAGCCGCGGACGCTCCCAGCGCGGCACGACGCGCGTGCGCAGCAGAAAGGTCAGCGCAGCCTCGGCGGTGACGGCGACGTCGTCGCGCAGGGCGCGGTCGAGATAGCCGACGACCAGCTTGGCCATCGCCGATTCGAGATCGCGCCGCTCGGCCGGCGTCAGCGCGTAGGGCAGCGCGCCGGCGTCGAGCAGATCGAGCCAGCGGTGCAGATCGCGCGGCACGGCGGCGTTGCGCGCCGCGGCGGTGGTCTGGTTCTCGGCGTGGCGCAGCGCCGACGCCACCGTCGCGTCGAGATAGGCCACCGGATGATGCGCGCTCAGCCGCATCCACATCTCCCAATCGCAGTGGATGCGCAGCGTCTCGAGGAAATCGCCGTGCTGTTCGTAGGCCCAGCGGCGGACGCAGACCGTCGGGCCGTAGATCAGGCACTGGCGCGCGAGGTTGCGGCGCAGCTGCCGACCGTCGACGCACCACGCGCGGCGGTAGGGACGCATCTCGGTCACGCGCACGTCGGCCGCGTCGGGATCGCCGTCGGGCGCGACCACCCAGCGCAGGCCGCCGAAGGCGAACGCGGCGTCGGGGCGGGCTTCGAGCGCGTCGACCGCGGCGGCGAGGAAGTTTGGTTCGTACCAGTCGTCGGCGTCGAGCTTGCAGATCAGCGGCGTTGCCAGCGACGCGATGCCGGCGTTCCAATTGCGCGCCATGCCGAGGTTCGCGGGATGGCGGACGTAGCGCACGCGCGGATCGTCGAGAAACGGCGCGACGACGTCGGCCGTGTCGTCGGTCGAGGCGTCGTCGAGCACGACCAGTTCGAGCTGCGCGTAGGTCTGCGCCAGGACGCTGCGGATCGCCCGGGCGACGAAGCGCGCGGCGTTGTAGCTCGGGATGAAGACGCCGACGGTCGGGCGGTCGGCGGCGGGCGCGGCGGCGGTCATCGCAGATCGTCGTGGGGCAGGAAATCGCGCAGCAGGGCCGCGAGATGCGGCCGGGCGGCGTCGACGGTAAAGGTGCGGCGGAACGTATCACGCCCAGCGCGCGCCAGGCGCAGGCGGCGCGCCGGATCGTCGAGCAGATCGACCAGCGCGTCGGCCATCGACCGCAGATCGGCCGCGAGCGCCACGTTGGCGCCGTCGACCAGCACCGGCACGCCGCGGCGCACGACGTCGAGCGCGACCAGCGCCTGGCCACGCGCCAGCGCCCGCGGAACGCGCGTACGCGTGCCGGTGTCGTGCTCCCAGGGCGCGACGTGGACGTCGCCCGGCCGGAGCGCGGTGTCGAGATCGGGCACGAAGCCCGGGCAGTGGGCATCGACCGCGTCGAGCCGCCGGCGCAGATCGGCATCGGCGCCGCGCAGGCTGCCGATCACCCACAGCGGCGGCGGCGCCTGATCGCGCCGCGCACACAGCGCGACGACGCGCGGCCAGGTGACGTCGAGAAAGCGCGCCAGGCCGCGGCGGGTGGCGGTGGTCGCCATGCCGCCGAGATGGACGACGCGCGGCGCCGGCGCGTCCGCGGGCATCGGCACGCGCGGTTCGGCGCCGATCGGATGCGTCAGGGGCAGCCACAGCGCGCGATGCGCGCCGCGACCGCGGGCGTCCTCGGCCTCCGACGCCGAGCCCGACACCAGCGCGTCGAAGCGCTGCAGCAGGGCGGTTTCGCCGCGCTCGATCTGCGCGTGGCGCAGCCATCGACGCGGATCGAGTCGACCGGACGCGCGCAGCGACTTGATGCGGCTGTACCAGTCGTAGTGCCCCCACACGCGCGGACGGCGATCGCCGGTGCGCTGCGCCCAGCCGGCCAGCCAGGTCGCCGGCACCAGCTGCTCGGCCCACAGCAGATCGGCGCGGCGGCCGGCGAGCGCGGCGTCGAAGCGGCGCCGCGTTTCGAGCGCGAGATCGGCGACCAGCGCGAGCGGATCGCGTGCGGTGCGCAGCGCGTGGCGCAGCGGCGCGCGCGCGCGGCGCGGCCGCGGCAGCTCGAGCACGTCGTGGTCGGCGAGCCGATCGCGCAGCGCGCGCCAGGCGTCGGGACGCGCGGCCATGAAGTCGGCCAGCCGGCCCGGACGCGCGGGATCGCGCAGCTGCAGCAGATCGACCTGCGCACCGCACGCCAGCAGCAGATCGACGCGGCTGCGCAGCAGCGCCGCGGCGCCGCCCGGATCGTCGGGCGTCGGCGCGTCGTCGGGCGCGAGCAGCAGCACGCGCGGCGCGCGGGTCGCCGCCGGCGCGGCGCTCACGGCGGCGACTCCGGGGTATCGCCGTGCGCGCCGGCGTGCTCCATCGCGCCGTGGCCCATGCCCTCGTGCTCCATGCCCTCGTGCTCCATCGCGCCGTGGTCCATGCCCTCGTGCTCCATCGCGTCGTGGTCCATGCCCTCGTGGCGCATCGCCGGCGCGTCGGCGAACGCGCGCACGGCGTAGATCCGCAGCGGACCCGCGACGTGGATCGGCGGCTCGTTGGCCGCCGCCGGGCCGGGTACGACAATCCAGCGCGCGTCGGCGTCGCGCGCCAGATCGCGCAGCCGATCGAGGTCCCAGCGATCGTCGTCGGTGCGGGCGGCGGCGATGTCGGCCGCGAGCCGCTCGGCCAGCGGCAGCGCCGCGGGCCGCACCCACGCCACCGCCGAGAGCGGCTGCGCGGGCGTCGTGCGCTGAAGCACGAAGCGCAGGTTGTAGGACGCGGCCGCGGTCAGCAGACGATCGTCCGGGCCGGTGTAGGCCTGGCACCACGCGGCCAGCTCGCGCCAGGGCGCGTCGCTCACCAGGTCGGGCGCGCGGTGACCGCGCACGCCGCTGAGCAGCGCGGCGAGCAGCACGGTCATGAGCAGCGCGGTCGCGGCCGGGTCGATCGCGCGCTCGCGGCGCTGCCAGGGCCGGGGCAAGAGCGCCGGCAGGAGCGCGATGGCGAGGAGCGGCAGGGCCGGATCGCGCAGGAAGTCGAGGCCGCGAACGAGATCGGCGAACCCGGGCATGCGCGCGACGAGGCCGCCCGCGGCGAGACCGAAGAGCAGCAGCGCGGCGCCCAGCCGGGCGCGATGGGCCTGGCCCGGCATCGCCAGCGCGGCGGTCAGCAGCGCG
>JBCCOR010000656.1:0-3129 GCA_039025295.1 Acidobacteriota bacterium | reverse complement strand
CGCTGATCGTCGCCTCGACGATCGCACTGTTCTTCGGGTAGCGCTGCGGATCGTTGGCGGTCAGGCCGGTGAGCAGCGCGTCGAGCGCCTCCGCGCCGGCCTCGGCGCGGTAGGCGGCCATGTGCGCTTGGAACGAACCGTTGGCCGGCGCGACGCCGAAGCGACCCTTGTAGCGCGCGTCGGCGACGTCGGCGAGCGAGGTCGGCAGCGCCTCGGGCGTGATCTGGTCGGCGTTGTAGACCACCACGCGGGCGCGGCCCGAGAGGCCGACCCAGCGGGTTTCGTCGTTCGCCGACACCGTGTCGCGAAAGCCGTCGGGAATGCGCTGGACGATCGCGTCGTCGAGCGGCAGCAGCTTGCCGGCCTTGGCGAGCGCGCCGAGCGCGCCGGCGTCCTGGCTGATGAACAGCTCGCAGGGTGTGTTGACCTCTTCCATCAGGGTCGCGGCAAGCTCGGCGGTGCCGCCGTAGCGGACCTCGACCGTCCAGTTGGTCTTGGCCTCGAAGCGCTCGAGCAGCGGGCCGATGAGCGAGGCGTTGCGGCCCGAGTAGACGACCACGGTCGAGGCCGCGGCCTCGTTGGTCGGATCGTCGGCGACCGACGACGTCTCACCCTCCTGCTGCGCCGGGGCGCAGGCGATCAGGAGCAGCATCAGGGAGGCGATCAGAACGAGGACGGACATGCGCGCGGCGCGCGCCACGGCAGAAGCCGAACGTGCAAAAAGCATGATGGGTTCTCTCAGCAGATGAACGATCGAGCGGATGATGCGGTCGGACCCGTCGCCGGACGGCGGCGGGAACCCTATCGTGGACCGTTTCGGTCCACTTTGTCAATCGCCTGCCCGAGCGCGGCGTTCGCCGGCTCGGCTCACCCGGCCGGGTCGGTCGCCAGATCGAGCCGTGCGGCGACCTCGTCCGCCAGCGCGCGCACGTCTGCGGCGGCGCGCGAGCTGGGCGCGTAGTCGAGGATGTCGCGCTGATGGCCGGGCGCCTCGAGCATGCGTACGTCGCTGCGCAGCACCGTGTCGAAGGCCACCCCGGGAAACTGCGCGTGCAGCAGATCCGCGACCTCGCGGTAGAGGCGGGTGCGCGGATCGGCGCGGCACTGCAGCACGCCGAAGAGCCGCAGCTCGGGATTTAGGCGTTCGCGCACCAGACGGATGATGCGATCGAGGCCGCGCAGCGAGCCGAGCGCCATGGTGCCGCTCTCGACCACGACCAGGACGTCGGTCGACGCGGTGAGCGCGGCGTGCAGCAGCCAGCCCTGCGACGGCGGCGTGTCGAGCATCATCAGTCGCCAGCGTTCGGGCAGCGCGCGCACGCGCGCGCCGAGCACGGTCTCGCCGCCGGGCTCACCCGACAGCAGCGTCTCGGCGCGCGCCAGCACCCGGCTGCCGGCGATCAGGTCGAGACCGTCGACGCCGGTCGCCTGCACCCGCTCGACCAAGGGCGGATCGTCGTCGATCAGCGCGTCGAGCACACGGCGATCCTCGTCGCCGGCGAGCCACGAAGTGGCCGAGGCGTCGACCTGCGGATCGAGGTCCATGAGCAGCACGTTGCCGAGCTGGCGCGCGAGCGCCGCCGCCAGGTTGACCGCGGTCGTGGTCTTGCCGACGCCGCCTTTGAGATTGGTGATCGCAATTCGACGCATGATGTGTTTCCCGTGAAACATGCCCTGCATTTGGCGCACGGGCGAGACGATGCGGGGCGTCCCTCGATCGAGGTGTGTCCAATGCGATCGAGTATACCGAGCCGGTGCGGTACGATCGCGTCGCCCGTCCGCCGTCGTCACTTCGGCCCTGGAGTTTCCACGATGCTGCTCGATTCCCCCACGTCCTCGTTCACGCCGACCGCTTCGTTCGCCGATCGCCTCGTGCTGCGCCAACGACGGCTCGGTCATCCACTCTGCATCGGTCTCGATCCGCATCTCGACCGCATTCCGCCGCTCTTCCGACGCGGCGCGATGACCCACGATCAGCCGTCGACGGTCGACGCCGTGGTCGATTTTCTCGAGGCGATCCTCGATCGCGTCGCGGGCCGGGTGGCGATCGTCAAGCCGCAGATCGCGCTCTTCGAGCAGCTCGGCTGGCGCGGACTCGAGGCGCTCGAGCGGATCGTGGCGCGCGCCCGGGCGGCCGATCTGATGGTTCTGCTCGACGCCAAGCGCGGCGACATCGGCTCGACCGCCGAAGGCTACGCGCGCGCCTACTTCGGCGCCGACGCCGGGCTGCGCGCCGACGCGCTGACGGTGTCGCCGTACCTCGGCCTCGACACCCTGCAGCCGTTCTTCGACCGCGCCGGCGAGACCGACGCCGGCGTCTTCGTTCTGGTGCGCACCAGCAACCGCGGCGCCGGCGCGCTGCAGGAGCTGGCCGTGCGCGATCCGGCCGCGGGCCCCAAGGCGAAGGGACAGCCGCTCTATCTGCATCTCGCCGCGCAGCTGGCCGACGCGGTCGCGGCGCGGCGCGGCGACACCGGCTGGTCGTCGATCGGCGTCGTGGTCGGCGCCGGCGAGACCGACGCCGCCCGCCGCGTGCGCGCGGCCCTGCCGCACGCGCTCTTCCTGGTGCCGGGCTACGGCCATCAGGGCGGCCGCGCCGCCGCAGCCGTGCGCGGCTTCGAGCCCGGGCCGGCGGGCATGCTCGAAGGCGGCCTGGTCAACGCGGCGCGCAGCGTGCTCTTCCCCAGCGGCGGCGACACCGACGATGCACCGCGCTGGGAGCGCGCCATCGACGACGCCCTCGAGCGCGCCATCGACGCGCTCGGCTCCGCGGTCGGCACCGTCCGCTGAGCGCGCGGGCCGGCGCCGCGCCGCGCGCGCGATCAGCGCACGATGTCGAGCTTGGCGAACTTGGCCACCAGCTTGCGGCGGCCGACACCGTCGAAATACACCACGTAGCGCAGCTTGTCGCCGTCGCCTTCGTAGGTTAGGAGCGTACCGACGCCGAGCTTGCTGTGGCGCACGCGCGTGCCCTTGGGAATCGCGCCGGCCGCGCCGCCTGATGCCTGCGCGCGCGCCGGACGCGGTGCGGCGCGCGTGGTCATTTTCTTGGGCGCAGCGGCTTTCTTGGGCGCATCGGCCGGCTTCGCCTCGGGGAAGAGAGAGCCCTGCCGCTGCGCCGCCGCGCGG
>JBCCOR010000655.1:0-3143 GCA_039025295.1 Acidobacteriota bacterium | reverse complement strand
CGCCGCCACACGCCGATCGCGCGTCGATGTACGACCGGCTCGGCCAGATCGCCGTCTTCTTGTTCTACAGCCGGCTGCGCGCCGGTGAACCGATCGACGACATCATCGAGGGCCTGATCACGCCGCGGCTCACTGGCCTGGCGCTGCGCCCCGACGATCCGATGCTGCTGCTCGGCACCGCCGAGGGCTACGAGGCCCACGGCTACGCCATCTGGCTGCGCGGCGGCGATCCGCTGCCCGCGCTGCGCCAGGCCGTGGCCTACACCGACCGCGCCGTCGCCATCCTGCCCGAGGATCCGTATCTGGCGGTCGACAACGCGCAGGTCCAGGTCTACTACGCTTCGCTGCAGATCATCGGCGGTCGCACGCCGGCCGAGGCGCTCGCCAGCGCCGCCGACACCGTCGACGCGCTGGCGTCACAGGCGCTCAGCGAGCGCATGCGCCGGAGCGTCGACACGCTGCGCGTGCGCCACGGCACCCAGATGCTGCGCTGGTGGCTGCTACTCGACGGCCCCGCGCCCGACTGGACGGCCAGCGACCGCGCGCTCGAACAGATCCGTCCGCTCGCCGACGCCGTGCGCCATCCGTTCACCCGCCAGCAGCTGGTCGAGCATCTGCTCTGGCGCACGCTGGCCGAGCATCTCAGCGGCCGCAATGCCGCGGCGAGCCTGGACGAAGCAGCGCGCGGGGTCACGCTGCTGATGGAAGCCGGTCACGAGCCGGCGCGGCGCTGGGCTGAGCGCAGCGTCGTCGAGCGCCTGCGCGCGCTGCTCGCGACCGATCCGGCGCAGCGCGAGGCGCATCTCGCAGCCGCGGCGACGGCCCGATACGCGGCCGTGACGGCCAATCCATGGCTCGATCGCGAACTCGACACGTGGGATCGCCTGCTCTCGCCCACCGCCGTCGATCCGTCGCCGCGCGTACTGCGCGCGCCGGCGGTACGGCCCAACTGATTCGGCGTCGCGCGATCAGCCGCCGGCGGCGGTCGCAGCGGCGGCGATCTTCGCGGGCGCGCCGGGCGCGCGCAGCGACGCGCCGACGTGCTCATGGGCGTGGTACGAGCTGCGCACCAGCGGCCCGGCCTCGCAGTGGCGGAAGCCGAGCTCGAGCGCGTAGGCGCGCAGCGCGGCGAACTGTTCAGGCGTGACGAAACGGTCGACCGGCAGATGCTGGCGGCTGGGCCGCAGGTACTGGCCGATGGCCATCACCTCGACGCCGGCACCGCGGATGTCGCGCAGGGTGTCGCGCACCTCGTCGTCGGTCTCGCCTAGGCCGACCATGATGCTGGTCTTGATCACGCCCGGGTAAGTGCCTTCGTCGCGCCGGCGTGCGGCCTCGGCGAGCAGGCCCAGGCTGCGTTCGTAGCGGCTGCCCGGACGCGCCAGGCGGTACATGCGCGGCACGGTCTCCATGTTGTGCGAGAACACCGCCGGGCCGGCGGGCAGCACGATGTCGAGCGCGTCGGGCACACCGCGGAAGTCGGGGGTCAGCACCTCGACGTGGGTGTTGGGATTGCGCGCCCGGATCGCCTCGATCACCGCCGCCCAGTGGCGCGCGCCGCCGTCGGGCAGATCGTCGCGATCGACCGAGGTGATCACCGCGTGGCGCAGGTTCATCAGCTCGACCGCCTCGGCGACGTGCGCCGGCTCGTCGGCGTCGACGCCCGGGTTCGGGCGGCCGCTGGTGACCGAGCAGAAGCCGCAGCGGCGGGTGCAGATATCGCCCAGGATCATGAACGTCGCCGTGCCGTGCTCGCCCCAGCATTCGTAGATGTTCGGGCAGCGCGCCTCGGTGCACACCGTGTTGAGGTTCAGCCGATCGACCAGCTGGCGCACCTTGCGGAAATTCTCCGGCGTCGACAGGCGCACCCGCAGCCACGGCGGACGCGGCCCGGCGTCGGGCAGATCTTCGTACTTGTGGAGGCGGCGGGGCTTCTTGCGTTCGGCGCCGATCTGAACCAGCTGACTCATGAGGATGTCCTCGGCGGGATGTCGATGGCGGACTGGGCGACCGCGCGGCGGATGCCGCGCCGGTTCACCTACGAGCCTACTACGGCTCTTCGCTCGGCGTCGCCCGGCCGATGTCGGCGCACTCCGATGGCGGGATCGAGATCGATGTCGAGCCCGATGTCGAACACCGGCGCGCTGTGGGTCAGATAGCCGACCGAGAGCAGATCGACGCCGGTTTCGGCCAGCGATCGCACGGTCTCGGGCGTGATGCCGCCCGACGCCTCGGTGATGCAGCGCCCGGCGACGATCGCGACCGCGCGGCGCAGCGTCTCGGGCGGCATGTTGTCGAGCAGCACGGCGTCGATGCCGAGCGCGCAGACGGCGTCGAGCTCGTCGAGATCATCGACCTCGAGCTCGATCTTGACCAGATGGCCGGCGTGGGCGCGCGCGCGGGCGACGGCCGCGGCGGCGCCGCCGGCGAGCGCGCGATGGTTGTCTTTGATCAGGATCGCGTCGTCGAGGCCGAAGCGGTGATTCGCTCCGCCGGCCGCGCGCACCGCGTACTTCTCGAGCGCGCGCAGCAGCGGCGTGGTCTTGCGGGTGCAGGCGATGCGCGCACCCGTGCCCTCGATCGCGCGCGTGAGCGTGCGCGTCGCGGTGGCGATGCCCGACAGGCGACCGAGCAGATTGAGCGCGGTGCGCTCGGCGGCGAGCACCGCGCGGGCGTCGCCGGTGACGACGGCGAGGTCGGTGCCGGGCGCGACGTCGGCGCCGTCGGCGACGCGGTGATCGACGACCACGTCGGGATCGAGCAGCCGGAACGCGCACGCGGCGATCGGCAGTCCCGCGACGCAGCCCGCGCGGCGCGCGCGCAGCGTCGCCGTCGCGCGCTGGTCGGGCGGCACGATCGCGTCGCTGGTGAGATCGCCGGCACGGCCGAGATCCTCGCGCAGCGCGGCGCGCACCAGATCTTCATAGAGCAGCGGCGGCAGCGGCGGCGTGCGCAGGGGCGACGGCGCGCCCATCACGCGATCGCCCGCGCGGGATCGACGGTCCACAGCGCGCCGTGGCGCAGCACGCGGCCGCCAGCCTCCGGCGCGTAGTGCGCACCCAGGCGGCGCGCCCAGGTCGGATCGGCCGCAGGCGCGTCGCGTCGCCAGTGCGCGCCGCGGCTCTCGGTGCGGTGCAGCGCGG
>JBCCOR010000654.1:0-3160 GCA_039025295.1 Acidobacteriota bacterium | reverse complement strand
TCGCGGGCCAACAGCGCCATGCACAGGGCATCGAGGTCGGCCGGGACCTCCGCGACGACCTCGGAGGGAGGGGGCGGGGTCGACACCTGCTTGACCATCAGCAGCGGCATCCCCTCGACGTCAGAAAACGGGCGCGCTCGCGTCAGCGCCTCGTAGAGCATCACGCCGACGCTGTACCAGTCGCTGGCGGGCGTCGCCGGCTTGCCCTCGCCCTGCTCGGGCGCCATGTAGACCGGGGTGCCGACCATCTCGCGCACCGCGCTCTCGTGGGTGCCCTGCGGGCCGAGCTCGGCCACCAGGCCGAAGTCGAGCAGGACGACGCGCCGCGTGTCGCGCTCGACCAGCACGTTCGATGGCTTGATGTCACGGTGCAGTTTGCCGTGCTGATGCAGCGTCTGGAGGCCGAGCGCGAGCTGGCGCGTGGCGGCGCGCACGCGCTCGTAGTCGACCGGCGGCACGGCCAGGAAAAGCGGCCCGTCGTCGTGCGATGCGTGATCGGCCTCGCCGTCCCCGCCGCCCGGCGCGGGTGCGCCGCCGAGGCCGTTGGGCACCAGCGCGCTCGGCGGCAGCGGACCGCCCTGCCACACCTCGGTGTCGTGCTGCTGATCGCCGCCCAGGGTTGGGGCCTGGCCCTGGGCGGGATCGCTCGCGCGCGCGTCGGCCGCGCCGCGCAGGGCGGTGATGTAGTCGACGCCGTCGATGCGCTCGAGGCTGAGCATCCACAGATCGCCTTCGGTGATCAGCTCGTAGAACGTGACCAGGTTGTCGTGGCGGATGTCGGTCAGCGACCGAAAGCCCCGCTTGAAGCGGTACAGCGATTCGGCCTCGGCGTGGCGCAGCACCTTGAGGGCGACGACGCGATCCTGCTGGCGATCGTAGGCCTCGTAGACCACGCCGAACGCGCCGGCGCCGAGCCGCTGCTGGACGAGGAAGCGGTCGGTGCCGTCGAACGCGTCGGCGGGACTGGCGCGGCGGCGCCGTCGACGTCGGCGGGTTGGTGGCGGTGGCGGTGGGGGCTGGTGCTCGCTCATGCGCATGTCATGCGACGTCAGATGACCCAACAATTCAGGGAAAACAAGACAGCCGAGATTCCGAACGCCGTGCGCGGGCGATGCCGCGCAACGTCGAGGGAACCAGGAACAACCGAACGCAAAAGCGACGCAATTTCTATCGTACTGTGCGGCAGCGAACCGAGTCTATGCAGAGGCGGATCGTCGACGCGCAGATTTGTGGTGACGTCTCCCATTGTAGGAACATGCGCACGATTTGACGAGTCGTCCCGCCGTGTTTGCCGCGTACGGCGAACCGAATGGGCCCGCTGTTCATGCCCTGTCGAGGTGTCGAGCCATGTCCGCGTCTTCCCGCTCAGAAACATCCGTGTCCGCAGCGGATGCCCCCGATGCGTCCGCCCCGGTCGTCCTGATCACCGCCGCCAGCCGCGGCATGGGCGCGGCCTGCGCGCGCGTGCTGCACGCGCGCGGCTGGCGCCCGGTGCTGCTGGCGCGCGGCGCCGACGCCCTGGGCGCGGTGGCCGACGCGCTCGATGCGCCGTACCACGTCGGCTCGGTCACCGCGCCGGCCGATCTCGATGCCCTGGTCGATCTCGCCCTGGCCCGCTACGGCCGGATCGACGCCGTCGTCTACAACACCGGCCATCCGGCCAAGGGCGATCTGCTGGCGCTCGACGACGCCGCCTGGCACGACGGCCTCGATCTGCTGCTGCTCGGGCTCGTGCGCCTGGCGCGGCGGGTGGTGCCGATCCTGCGCGCGCAGGACGACGGCGGCGGCTTCGTCGCGATCTCGACCTTCGGCGCGATCGAGCCGAGCCTGGCGTTTCCGATTTCCTCGGCGCTGCGCGCGGCCGTCGGCGGCTTCTGCAAGCTCTTCGCCGACGCCCACGCCGCCGACGGCATCCGCATGAACGCCGTGCTGCCCGGCTTCATCGACAGCTACGACGTCGACGACGCCATCCGGACGCGCATCCCGCTCGGGCGCGCCGGCCGGGTCGACGAGGTCGCGCGCACGGTCGCCTATCTGCTCTCCGACGACGCTGCGTACGTCACCGGCCAGAGCCTGCGGTTCGACGGCGGTCTGACGCGTTCGTTCTAGCGCCCGCCGGCGCGCGATAATCTCGCGCGCATGAGCATGCCCAGCGATCCGTCCTGTCCGCCGTCCGCCGCGCCCGTCCTGTCCGCCGCCGACCGTGGTCGCCTCGCCGCCGCCCTCGAAGCGGCGCAGGCCGCCGGCGCGATTCTCCGCCATCACTTTCGCCGCGCCGATCTCGACGTCGAGCGCAAGGCCGACGCGAGCCCGGTCACGGTCGCCGATCGCGAAGCCGAGCGCGCCATCCGCCGCGTGCTGGGCGACCACGATCCGTCGATCGGCGTGCTCGGCGAGGAATTCGGCGCCGCGGGCGGCGAGGCGCGCCGCTGGGTGGTCGATCCGCTCGACGGCACCAAGAACTTCGTCGCCGGGCTGCCCTATTTCGCCACCCTGATCGGACTCGAAGAAGACGGTCGGCGCACCCTCGGCGTGATCCACGCGCCGGCGCTGCCCGACGATCGCTACGGCGACGCCGATCCCGCGCGCCGCGGACGCACCTGGTGGGCCGTGCGCGGCGCCGGCGCCTGGTCGGGCGCGGCGGTCGACGTCGACGGGCCGTGGCGCCGCATCCGCGCCGCATCGGTCGAGCGCCTGGATCAGGCTTTCCTCGGCTACGGCGGGCTCGTGCACGTGCAGCGCGCTGGCCTGTGGTCGGCGTTCAGCACGCTCCTGCCGCGGCTCGGCCGCACCCGCGGCTTCGGTGACTGGTGGGGGCACGTGCTGGTCGCCGAAGGCCACTGCCACGCGATGCTCGAGGGCGCGGTCGCGTTCCACGACGTCGCCGCGGTCGAGGTCGTCGTCGAGGAGGCCGGGGCGGTCATGGCGCGCTGGCGCGACGCGCCGCTGGCGCCCGGCATGGGCGATCCGCTGCTGACGGCCGTGCCGGCGCTGATGCCGGATTTGAAGGATGCGCTCGGCTGGTAGGTAATTATTACCGGTTTATTTTTGGAAAATCGATAAAATAGATGCGGAAAAATTGTCGCAAAGCGTCTGGCCTTGTGCTAACGTTTCTTTGTACTCATCTCCGTTCTTTCGTGTTTGACGTGGCGTCTGCCTG
>JBCCOR010000653.1:0-3177 GCA_039025295.1 Acidobacteriota bacterium | reverse complement strand
GCACGCCCTGGCTGATGGCGATGATGATGGCGGTCATCGCGCTGACGCTGGTGATTGCGGTCCAGCTGCGGCACGAGGAGACGCGGCTGACCGACGCGCGTCGCTACCAGGCGCTGGCGGGCGACTGGGAGCGCGCGCTGCGCGCGGCGCGGCTCGGGCAGCCGGGCGGGCTGTTCACGGCAAAGGCCGAGGTGCGGCGCCGGATGGCCGCGCTCGAGGCGTCCGCCGACGACGCGCGACGCGGCTGGGCTGCCGCTGCGCTCGGCCGCGGCCATCTCGCCCTGGGGGGCGACGAACGCGCGGTCGCAGCGCTGGCGCGGGCGTGGAGCGATGGCGTGCAAACGCCACAGACCGCGCTCTCCTACGCGCTGGCGCTCGGCCGGTACCACGGCGATCGGCTCGACGCCGTCGACGCGTCGGGCCGCAGTCATCGCGCGCGGATCACCGCGCTGCTGCGCTGGGTGGAGATGCGTTCGGCCGACACCTCGCCGATCGCCGATCGCCCGGTGGCCGACTACGTGCCGGCGCTGCTGGCCTACTACGACCAGCGCTACGACGAAGCGGCCCGGCGCGCGACGCGCATGGCCGCGCGCCACGCGTGGTTCTATGAAGCGCAGATGCTCGTCGGCCAGGCCCTGCTCGGGCGCGCCGGGTTCGAAAAAGACCGCGACGCGATCGCCGCGATGCATGTCACCCTGCGCGCCGCGCACGTGGCCTACGCCGAGGCGGCCGCGATCGCCTCGGGCGCGCCGGGGCCGTGGGTCGGGCAGTGCGCGATCGCGCAGCGGCAGCTCTATGCCCACGCCGAATGGCGCGCGGACGACAGCGATGTAGATGCCGTCGCGCTGATCGATCGCTACGCCGAAGAAGCCCGCTCTGCGTGCCGGACGGCGCTGCTTCGCGATCCCGAAGCGATCGGGGCCTATGCCAACGAGGCCGGCGCCGTGTGGGAATGGGCGCGCGCGATCTACAGCGTGTCCGATCGCGACGTTCGTCCCGCGCTGCACGCAGCCATCGCGCGCCTCAGCGCGGCGCTGCGCCGGCATCCGCAGGCCGCGCGTCTGTACGCACTGCGCGCCGATCTGCGCTGGCTGATCGGCCGGCGCGCCCTGCAGTTCGACGGCGCCGATCCGCGCGCCTTCTATCAGCACGCGGCGCGCGACTACCGCCGCGCGCTGCGCGTGCAGCCCGACTGGGCGCTCACGTACTACTTCCTCAGCGAAACCTACGAAGCCCAGCTCCGCTATGAGGCGGCGTACGACCTGCCGATCGCGCCGGCCTGGCAGCTGGCCCTGCGCGCTTTGGCGCACGCCGAGCGCATCGAGCGGCGCCATCCGTCGCCCGAGCTGAGGAACGGACGGATCGATCTGCGCCGCGTCGTGGTGCATCATCAGGTCGCCTATGCGCGCTTCCGCCACGGGCGCGACTTCGGTGCACACGTCGAACGGTTGTTCGAAGCGACCCAGCGGGCGGTGCAAGCCGGCGGCGCGAACACCGACCAGCTGCGGGCGATGGGAGACGCCTACGCGCTGCGCGCGTTTCACCGTGCAAGCAACGGCCATCACGCCGCCGCCGCGACCGCCTATCGTCAGATGGTCGCCTACCGCGCGCGGGTCAGCCAGCGCGGGGGTGGGCATCCGGGCGATGTCCACGCGCTGCTGCTGGGCGTGATCGACGTGATCCGTCACGATCTGCTGCGCGGGGTCGACCCGATCGACGGACTGCGCCACGCCGATGCGCTGCTGACCCAGCTCGAGGCCCGCTCGCCGCAGGATCAGGCGAGCGCGCGGACGCGCAACGCGGGTCTGCGGATCGTGCTGATCACGCAGCACCTGCGCCGGCAGTACGCGGGCTTCGACGCGGGTGCATCGGTCGACGGCCTGCGCGATCGCGCGGCCGAGGCGGCGGCGCTGGCCTGGCTCGCGCGCGTTGACACGCCCCGCGCGCCGCACGAAGACGTGGTGTTCTACGGTCTGTGGCGCGTGTGGGAAGCGCAGATGCGCGGCGACGCGACCGCAGCGCTGCTCGCGCAGGCCGCGCGCGCGCAGCAGCGCATGCTGGCGAACGGCGGCGATCCGCAGCAGGCCGCGCTGCAGGACGGCATCCTGGCCGTTCTGCGCGCGCAGACGGCCGACGATCCCGACGCCCGCGCTGCGTATCTCGACGAGGCCCGGGCCATCTGGCGCCGAGCGTTCGACGAGAACCGCTGGCTGCAGCATCGCATCCCGCTGTGGCAGCGCATGGCCGAGACGCTGGAGGCGGAGCTGTTCGGACCGGACAGTCGCCCGATCGGATGAGCGAGCAACGAGGAGGACCATGGGCACCGAGCGACGCTACGGCACGCTGATTCCGCACGGCGAAGGCGGGATGGCGACGGTCTATCAGGGCTACGACGCGCAGCTGGGGCGCCACGTGGCGCTGAAATTCCTGCATCGGGACGATCCGCTGTGGCAGCAGCGCCTGCTGCGCGAAGCGCGCCTGCAGGCGCGCCTGCATCATCCGGGGATTTGTCGCGTGTATGACGTCGGCACGGCGCCCGACGGTCGCCTGTACATCGCGATGGAGTGGATCGACGGCGAGGAGCTGGACGCGGTGGCGCGCCATCTGCCGCTGTCGGCGCGGCTCGATCTGATTCGGCAGACGGCGTCGGCGGTGGGCGCGGCGCACGCGGCGGGTCTGCTGCATCGGGATCTGAAGCCGTCGAACATCCTCGTGCGCCGGCCGCCTGCGGACGCCGAGGAGCATCCGGCGAGCGACGTGGCGGTGGTGGACTTCGGGCTGGCGTGGTCGATGGCGGCGCAGCCGCTGACGCAGCAGGGCACGCTGCTGGGGACGCCGTCGTACGCGGCGCCGGAGCTGCTGCGCGGCATGCGGACGCTGTGGGGCCCGACGCTCGACGTCTACGGCCTGGGTGCGACGCTCTTTCACCTGATCGCGGGTCGTCCGCCGTTCGAGGGTGAGGAGCTGGTGCACGTGATGCACGCGGTGCTGCGGGATCCGGCGCCCGATGTGCGCGAGTTCGCGCCGGAGACGCCCCACGCGCTGGCGTCGGTGGTGGCGCGCTGCCTGGAGAAGGCACCGACGCTGCGCTATCCGACGATGGCGGCGCTGGCGGCGGATCTGACGCGGGCCGAGCGGGCCGCGCGCGCGCCGCGCCCGCGCGGGGCGCGGGCGGTG
>JBCCOR010000652.1:0-3200 GCA_039025295.1 Acidobacteriota bacterium | reverse complement strand
AGGCTGGCGGCGGCGTAGACGTCGAGAACCGGCGGCGCGGTGGACTCCTCTCCGACATCGGTCGCCGGGCCGCAGCCCAGCGCGCCGAGTAGGAGGACGATCGACGCCAGCGCGATGCCCAAGCGCGCGGATCCCGCCGGCACGGCGCGCGCAATCGTCATCCCGCGTCAGCTCCGCGGCAGCCGGATCGAGAACACGGCGCCGCGCGGCTGGTTGTCGTCGACCCAGATGCTCGCCCCGTGGTCGCTGACGATGCGCTGCACGATCGCCAGGCCGAGGCCGGTGCCGCGTCCCTTGGTCGAGAAATACGGCAGGAAGAGCTTGTCGCGCGTCTCGGGCGAGATGCCGTGGCCGGTGTCGGCAACGCTGAGCAGCACGGCCGGGTCACCGTCGGCCCCGGTCGCGAGGCGGGTCGAGACGGTGATCGCGCCGGGCGACTCGACCGCGTTGAGGGCGTTGTCGAGCAGGTTGATCAGCACGCTCTTGAGCTGATCGGGATCGAACCACGCCTGCGCCGCGTCCGGATCAATCTGCGCCGCAACCGTGACCCCGGCCTTGAGCCCTCGGTAGAGCCCGACCGTCTCCTCGATCAGACCGATGAGATCGACCGCGCGCGGCTGGGGCTGCGGCATGCGGGCGAAGCGCGAAAATTCGTCGACCATCGACTTCATCGTGCCGACCTCGCGCACGATCGTCTCGACGCCCGACTCGAGCAGGTTGCCGAGGCGCGGATCCTGCTGACGGTAGCGGTGCAGCAGGCGCTCGGCGGTGAGCTTGATCGGGGTCAGCGGATTCTTGATCTCGTGCGCGATGCGGCGCGCGACCTCGTTCCAGGTCGCCATCTTCTGGGCATGGATAAGGTCGGTGAGGTCTTCGAGCACGACCACGCGTCCGCCGGGGATCGCGGCCTCGGGCGGCAGCACCGACACCTTGACGTCGAGCGTCTTCCATACGCCGCGCACGGTCAGCCGGACCTCGGCGCGGTTGGTCTGGCCGAGGGCGGCGCGGATCGCCGGCATCTCGCCGGTGGCGAGCGCGCTGACGCGGGTCTCGGTCAACCGCTCGGCCGGCGGCTCCGCAGCCAGCACTGCCGCCGCCAGCTTGGCGCGCTCCTCGTCGGCCCAGGCGGCGCGCAGGGTGTGGCCGATGAGGTCCTCGGCGCGCTGGGCGAGAATCGCCTGGGCGGTGTCGTTGCAGGTGGCGATGCGGCCCGCGGCGTCGATCGCCAAGACGCCCGCGGCAACGTTCTGCAGCACGGCGGCGAGCTGCAGACGCTCGGCGGTCACGCGCCGGTTGACGTTCACCAGCTCATCGCGGCTGCGCTGCAGCTCGCTGATCATGCGGTTGAAGCCGTCGACCAGCACGCCGAGCTCCGCGTCGACCGCCTCGACCTCGACCCGCTGCTCGAGATTGCCGGTGCGCACGCGGCGCGTGCCCTCGACCAGGGCCTGAATCGGATGGGTGACACGCCGCGCCAGGCGCAGGCTGATCGAGGTGAACGCCAGCACCACGAGCATCGTCACCATGAAGAGCAGCAGCAGATAGCTCGCGCGCAGCTCGTCTTTCTGCACCGACAGCTGCTGATAGGTCTGGTAGGCGGCGAGCAGATTCTCGCTCTTCTGCGCCAGATCGGGCGGCAGAACCGTGCCGGCGACGACGACGGTGGTCGGCGGACGCGACGGACCGACCGCGGCGTCATCCGCGTCGGCGTCATCCGCGACGTCGGCGCCATCCGCGACGGCGGCGTCGGCCGCGTCGACCTCGCGCGGCAGCGCGCGGGCGGCGAGGATCAGGCGCCCTTCGACGTCGAGATAGTCGCCGACGTGGATCGCGCGTCCGCGCCGGATGGCCTCGTCGAGAAAGCGCGTGAAGCGGCGCCGGAAGGTCGGATGGGCGGTGATCATCTGTGGATCGGCGACAGCGTGCAGGAAATCGGTGCCGTCGTAGACCGCCAGGTAGTCGACGCCCTGCTCGGTGCGCTGGTCCTGCAGCGCAGTCTGCAGCAGCGGCCGCTGATCGAGATCGTCGAGGTCGATCGTGCGCAGCGAGTCGAGCACGCGGCCGGCGCTGCGCAGGTTGCTGACCTCGATCTGCCGCGACAGCGCCTCGGCGGTGCTCGCGGCCTCGGCGACGACGTCGACGATCGGCAGCTGGAACCAGCTTTCGATCGAGTCGACCACCAGGCGGGTCGCGAACGGGAAGAGGATCAGCACCGGCAGCAGCGACAGGCCAACCGCCGACGCCACCAGCTTCATCTTGAACGACGCCCCGAGCACGCCGCTGCGCCGTTCGAGCAGCAGCCAGATCAGGCTGCGCGCGAGGATGAACAGCACCGTCACGATCAGAATGACGTTGATATACCAGAGGATAAAGAGCAGAACGCGGTTGGCAACCAGGGCCGCGGGCAGATCGCCGCCGCGCTGCACCAGGTAGTACAGCAGCGTCAGCAGCGCGCCGAGCGCCAGCAGGCTGCGCAGCAGAAAGCCGGTGTCCTTGAACGGCCGCACGGCGTCGGCGACCCGGCGCACGGTCGCGCTGTCGTGCGGCGGCGTGCCCGTCGCGTTCATGATCGGGCGACGTTCCTAGGGCGCGGGCGCAATGCGCGGCTCGGCGTCGAGGCGCAGCGGCATCGACGCGGCCCAGTCGGTGGTTTCGGTGGTCGGAATCACGTACCAGGTGGTGCCGGCGCCGAGCTGGGCGCGCACGCGCAGGCGATAGCGGGTCGCGGGATCCGCGGTCTCGGGCAGCATGACGACCGGCATCGCTTCGAAGCGGGTGAGGGCGTCGACCAGGGCATCCCAGGCGCGCACCACGCGGCTTTCGACCAGCGTGCCGTCGTGTTTGATGTTGATCAGGTACTCGCGCGTGACGGCGTTGTACATCGCGGTCACCTGGATGGCGCTGCGCACCACGGTGCGATTGAACCAGCGCCGCCGCGGCACCACCAGGCGCAGATCGTAGGTGAAGCCCGACGGCAAGCCCGAGTCGATGCGGCGCATGAGCGCGGCGTCGACGGCGTTCTCGAGCACGAACGACGCCAGCACCTGGCGGCCGTCGAGGCTCACCTGCAGCGCGCCGATCGCGGGCTCGTCCACGTTTTCAGCGAAGACGGCGTCGAGCGGCGGCCGATCGGTGTCGGCGGGCGCGAGGTCGACGTCGTCTCCGGCGTACGGCCGCGGCGTGGCGACGACGTCGACCGT
>JBCCOR010000651.1:0-3200 GCA_039025295.1 Acidobacteriota bacterium | reverse complement strand
GGGGCCCAATGGCGGGTGGGGCGGTAACCGCCGGGCCGCCTATCGACTCCGTTGGGGCGGGGGCGCGCGGGCCGCGCGACGAACCGGGGTTCGCCGCGCGATGGACGGGTCCGATCAGCTGTCTTCCGGACGGAACTGGTACGGCGCGTCGTACTCGGGCGGGTTGATGCCCGGCAGCTCGCGCTCGCGATACGGCGCGAACGCGTCGCCTGCGAAGTTCTCGATGTCGCCCGGGCGCGTGGAGTGGTTGCGCAGCGGCATGCCGAGCTCGGTGCGGAAGGAGTTCTCGGTGATGCCGTTGAGGCCCGCCGGCGCCGCATCGGGAATGCCGTCGCGGGTTTGGTCGTAGGGCAGACCGACGGCGCGCAGCTCGAGGTTCGGGGTGTTGTTGGTCTCACCGAAGCGGCTGACGCCGCCTGCCAGGAAGTCCCAATCGTGGAAGAGCTCGTGCTGCAGGAGCACCGACGACGGCGTGAGGAAGTGCTCTTCCGGATCGCGGACCGCCACCGGCACGGCGTTGAGGTCGTAGCGCTGCGGATCCATGAACGCGCTGGCGTCGAAGCCCGACGGCGTCGGCGTGGCCAGCGGGCCCGCGTAGGCGTTGTTGCCCTCTTCCTGCTCGAAGATGCCGATCCGCTTGCCGGTGGCGTCGAGTCGATCGAGCAGCTCCTGGCCGGCCTCGGTGGAGCGGATCACTTCGAGGTCGTCCTCGATCCGATCGGTGAACTCGGCGCTGCCGTGGGCTTCCACGCTGGTGCCGATCAGATCGCCGTTCGGGCCGAGCGTGTTCGGATCGACTTCGATCGGCGCGGCGTCGCGGGCGTCGGCCACGATCTCGGTGTTCGGGCCGAAGATCATGCGGTCGCTGCCGTCGCCGCCGTCGAGAATGTCGCCGGTGCGCACGCTGCCGTCGGGCGCGACGAACGCCTGCCCGGGCAGGTTGCTGTTGCCCATCAGGGTGTCGATGCCGCCCTCGCCGCGCACGCGGTCGTTGCCTTGGCCGCCGGCGAGGGTGTCGTTGCCGTCACCGCCCCAGATTTCGTCGTGGCCCTTGCCGCCGTCGATGTAGTCGCGATCGTCGCCGCCGCGGATCGTGTCCTGGTCCTGGCCGCCGTAGAGCACGTCGCGGCCGGTGCCGCCGTCGATGATGTCGTTGCCGACGCCGCCTTCGATGTAGTCGTCGCCGCCGCGGCCGTCGATGGTGTCGTTGCCGAAGCCGCCGATGAAGGTTTCACCGGCGTTGTTGCTGCCGATCAGGGTGTCGTCGCCGAAGCCGCCCTCGTAGAGGATCGACGCCCGGCCGACGAACGACGAGTTCGGCGTGGGCGTGCCGGTGACGCTGTCGTCGACCACGATGCGGTCGTCGCCGAAGCCGCCGCGCACGCGCAGATCGAAGCGCAGGTTCGACGGCACGGTCGCGCGCTCCGACGACGTCGCGGGCGTTTCCGACGCGCTCCGCTCCGCGATGCCGATCTCGAGATCGCCATTCTCCAGCTGGCGGACGCTGATGTCGTCGTTCTCGCCGGTGCCCTCGGCGACCAGCCAGGTCTTGGTGCGGCCGCCTTCGTCGACCGAGGGTTCCTCGTAGAAGCGCAGGCGGGTCAGGCCCTCGGGCGGCGTGTAGCCGTGCACGGGCGTGGGCGTGCTGGCCGTCGCGAAGACCGTGTCGTTCGGCAGCGCGGCGATGGTCGTCGCCAGCCCGTCGTCCGGCAGCGCGTCGACCGCGCCGGCGTCGATCGCCACCATCGGCGTCGTCGGCAGGGCGTCGACCGCGCTGGCGTCGATCGCCACCATCGGCGTCGTCGCATCGACGGCGTCGGGCCCGACGATGAACGGCCCGTCGAGCGTGAGCGACGCGCCGGGCACGACGTCGCCGGGTGTGGTGGCGACCGCGTCGTCGGCCGGAGCCGCGCTGGTCACGGCGACGGCGTCGAGCGCGGCGAGCGGGGCGCCGTCCGGCGCGCTCGGCGCGGCGACAGGATCCGCGGATGATTGGGTCAGGCGCGCGAGCACATCGCCGCCGCCGTCGTCGTCGGCTGCCGCGGCCTCGTCGAGGGCCGGCGGCGCGCTGCGCTCGGTCGCGGCGGAGAACAGATCGTCGCCGCCGTCCTGCGACTCGAAGCGATCGTCGACCGGCTGGTCGGCGCGCTGCGTTTCGGTCTCAGGCCGGCTGTCCGCGGCGGCGCCGTCGGTGCCTGCAGCGTGGTCGGTCGGCGCGTCGAGATGGACGTCGGGTTCGACAACGGGCTGGTTGCCCGCCTCGGAAACGGTGGGTGTGGACATGGTTCGGGTCTCCTTGGAGGCACGCCGCAAGGGGGGCGTGCACGCGCATCCAATGTGTTATGTGAGCGGGCCGCAGCCCCGGATGCATCGATGATTGTTGGTTGTTGACGGTGGTCACGAGGATGGATGGAGCGCCTGCGCGCCGCGCGTTGCCTTCGTGACCGGGCGGCGGGCAGGGGACGGATGCTCAACGCAAAAGGTTGCGGGCTCAGGTCTCTGCGTCGACCCCCGGCAGGGCGGCGTCGCGGTAGGCCGCGAGCGGATCGCCGCCGACCGCGCCCAGATCGCCCGGATCGGTATAGAAGGTGCGCAGCGGCATGCCGAGCTCGGCGCGCAGGTCGTTTTCGGTCGCGCCGTCGCGCGGCAGCAGGCCGACCGTGGTCAGCTCGCTGACCGGCGTGCCGTTGATCGCCTGTTCGCTCTCGACGGCGAAGCGGCCCGAGATCATGTCGTCGGCGTGGATCAGCTCATGGCCGAGAAGAACGGTCGACGGGCTCAGCGTGTGCGGTCCCTCGGGCGCGATCGAATCGGGGGACGCGTTGAGGTCGTAGCGCTGCGGATCGATCGCCACTTCGACCGCCGCGCCGCCGGCGCCCGGGGTGGCCGTGTTGGCGTCTTCCTGCTCGCTGATGGTGACCGGCTGGCCGTGGCCGTCGAGGGCGCCGAGAATCGCCTGGCCGGAGGCCAGCGAGCGCAGGACCTCGAGGTCGTCGTCGATGCGATCGCGGAAGGCGTCGCTGCCCTGGATCACCAGGCTCGAACCGCCGAGCGCGAGCGGCTCGATCTCGATCGGCGCCGCGTCGGCCGCGTCGGCGACGACCTGGGTGCCTGCGCCGTGGATCATGCGGTCGCTGCCGGCGCCGCCGTCGAGCACGTCGCCGCCGCCCGGGTCGCTGCTGTTGCCCATCAGGGTGTCG
>JBCCOR010000650.1:0-3203 GCA_039025295.1 Acidobacteriota bacterium | reverse complement strand
TCGCCGCCCGTGCACCCGGCCGGCGCGCGCGGATCGGTCTGATAAGGTTCGGCCGCCAACCTGCCCTGCTTCCCGCGCCACTGCCCAGAGGTCGCCCGCCGCTCATGTCCGCCGATTCTCGCTCCGCTGCCGCTCTCGTCGCGTCCCTCGCCAGCGCCCTGCGCCACGACGATCTCGATCCGACCGAAACCCGGGAATGGCTCGACAGCCTCGCGTCGGTGATCGAACGCGACGGTCCCGAGCGCGCCAGCTTCCTGCTCGACGCGCTGCAGCAGGCCGCCGGCGCGAGCGGCCTCACCGCCGGCGCCGCCGGCCGGGTGATCACGCCCTACATCAACTCGCTGCCGGCCGCGACGCGTCCCGCGACGCCCGGCGACCGCGAACTCGAAGACCGCCTGCTCGCCGTGCTGCGCTGGAACGCGATGGCGATCGTCGTGCGCGCCAACCGCGTCAGCGACGGCATCGGCGGCCACATCGCCACCTTCCAGTCGGTGGGCCAGCTCTTCGAGATGGGCTTCAACCACTTCTGGCGCGGCCCGGTCGAGCGCGAGGACGGCACGCGCGACGGCGGCGATCTGGTCTACTTCCAGGGTCACGCCTCGCCCGGTCTCTACGCCCGCGCCCATCTCGAAGGCCGCATCACCACCGCCCAGCTCGACCGCTTCCGCATGGAGGTCGGCGGCGGCGGCCTGTCGTCGTATCCGCATCCCTACCTGATGCCCGACTTCTGGCAGTTCGCGACGGTCTCGATGGGCCTCGGCCCGCTGACCGCGATCTACCAGGCGCGGTTCATGAAGTACCTGCACAACCGCGGCCTGCGCGACACCGCCGGACGCCACGTCTGGGCCTTCCTCGGCGACGGCGAGATGGACGAGCCCGAGTCGCTCGGCGCGATCACCGTCGCGTCGCGCGAGAAGCTCGACAACCTGGTCTTCGTCATCAACTGCAACCTCCAGCGCCTCGACGGCCCGGTGCGCGGCAACGGCAAGATCGTGCAGGAGCTCGAGGGCATCTTCCACGGCGCCGGCTGGCGCGTGATCAAGCTGCTGTGGGGTTCGGCGTGGGATCCGCTCTTCGCCCGCGACGCCGAGCGCGGCGGCCATCTCGTGCGCCGCCTGACCGACATGGTCGACGGCGAGATGCAGGTCTACGGCGCGCGCGACGGCGCCTACATGCGCGAGCGGCTGTTCAACACGCCCGAGCTGCGCGCGCTGATCGAGAACCTCGACGACGACCAGCTCAAGGGCCTGCACCGCGGCGGCCACGATCCCGCCACCGTCCACGCCGCCTACCGCGCTGCGGTCGACCAGGGCGACGGCCAGCCGGTCGTCATCCTCGCCCAGACGATCAAGGGCTACGGCCTTGGCAGCGGCGGCGAGGGCCTCAACACCGCCCATCAGGAGAAGAAGCCCAAGGCCGACGCGCGCCAGTATCTGCGCGACCACCTCGGGCTGCACGATCTCGTTCCCGACGCCGCGCTCGAGGACGACGCCGTGCCGCTGATCGAGCTGCCCGACGACGATCCCGCGGTGCGGTATCTGCGCGCCCGCCGCGAGGCGCTCGACGGTCCGCTGCCGCGCCGCTACCCGACCAGCTCGCTCAGCCTGCCGGTGCCGGCGCTCGACACCTTCTCGGTGCTGACCAAGGGCTCGGGCGCGCGCGAGCAGTCGACCACGACCGCGTTCGTGCGCTTTCTCAACCTGCTGACGCGCGACAAGGCGCTCAAGGCCCATCTCGTGCCGATCCTCGCCGACGAGGCGCGCACCTTCGGCATGGAGGGCATGTTCCGCCAGATCGGCATCTACGCCCCCGAGGGCCAGAAGTACGAGCCGGTCGACGCCGAGCAGCTGATGTTCTACAAGGAGGCCAAGGACGGCCAGATCCTGCAGGAGGGCATCACCGAGGCCGGCGGCCTGGCGTCGTGGACCTGCGCGGGCACCAGCTACGCCAACCACGATCTGCCGATGATCCCGTTCTTCATCTTCTACTCGATGTTCGGCTTCCAGCGCGTCGGCGACTTCATCTGGGCGGCGGCCGACCAGGGCGCGCGCGGTTTCCTGCTCGGCGCGACCTCGGGCCGCACGACGCTCAACGGCGAGGGCCTGCAGCACGAGGACGGCCACAGCCACCTGATCGCCGCCACCGTGCCCAACTGCCTCGCCTACGACCCGACCTATGCCTACGAGGTCGCGGTGATCATGCGCGACGGCCTCGAGCGGATGGTCGATCGGCAGGAGAACGTCTTCTACTACCTCACGCTGCTCAACGAGAACTATCCGCAGCTGGCGATGCCCGACGGCGTCGAGGACGGCATCCTGCGCGGCATGTATCCGCTGCGTACGAGCGCCAAGCGCGGCAAGAAAAAGCGCGTGCAGCTGCTCGGCTGCGGCTCGATCCTGCGCGAGGTCGAGGCCGCGGCGGCGCTGCTCGAAGACGAGCACGGCGTCGCCGCCGACGTCTGGAGCGTGACCAGCTTCACCGAGCTGCGTCGCGACGGCCTGGCGATCGACCGCCACAACCTGCGCCATCCGGGCGAGACGCCGCGCACCGCCTACGTCGCCGACCAGCTCGCCGGCACGTCGGGCCCGGTGATCGCCTCGACCGACCACATGGCGTCCTTCGCCGACCAGATCCGCAGCTGGGTGCCGCGCCGCTACGTGACGCTCGGCACCGACGGCTTCGGCCGCAGCGACAGCCGCGAGGCGCTGCGCCGCTTCTTCGAGGTCGACCGCCATCACGTGGTCGTCGCCGCGCTCAAGGCGCTGGCCGACGAGGGCGTCGTCGACGCTGACGTCGTGCGCGACGCGATGGTTCGCTACGACATCGATCCCGCAACCCCCGATCCGACCACCGTCTGAGATCCGCAAGGAGACGCGCAGCATCATGGCAGACACCCACGACGTCCGGGTGCCGGACATCGGCGACTTCGACGCCGTCGACATCATCGAAGTGCTGGTCGCCGAGGGCGACACGGTCGAGGTCGACACGCCGCTGATCACCCTCGAGAGCGACAAGGCGTCGATGGAGGTGCCGTCGGACCGCGCCGGCGTCGTCGCTTCGCTCGCCGTGTCGGTCGGCGATCAGGTCAAGGAAGGCGACGTCATCGTCAGCCTGCGCGCCGGCGACGCTGCGGGCGACACGGACAGCGCCGACGCGTCGAACGACGCCGATGCCGCCGCGGACACCCCGGCGGCGCCCGAAGC
>JBCCOR010000649.1:0-3204 GCA_039025295.1 Acidobacteriota bacterium | reverse complement strand
GCCTTGCTTTAGGGCATGTTGAGCGGCTCGTTTGCCTTCCTTCACCTGGAGCTCATGAAACTCTCTATCGAGTTCGAAGGCCTCGAGTGCCTTCTCATGACAGGAGCGCGTCGTCGAGGCTCGGGTTGACCTCGATCCGGTCGATAATGTGCGCGCGCACGTGCTGGCTGTCCTCGCGCTCGACGTAGAACGGCACGACCACCCCCGGCGCGATCGCGCGGAAGTCGTCGTAGAACCAGGTGCCGGTGTAGGTGCCGCGGCGGTTGGCCTGCTCGGTGGTGCGGCGCACCGGCCGATGGGTTTCGGCGTCGAGGAACCAGTGCTGCACCCGCCCGCTCGGCAGCGTCACCGCCAGATGATGCATCTCGCGGCCGTCGAGGGTCTCGCTGCCGACGCGCTCGGCGGTCGGCCCGGCCTCCTGCGCCGCCTGCAGCAGCGCGTCGTCGAACGCCGCCATCTCCTCGATCATCCGCGCCGCGGCGTCGTCGTCGAGCACGCGGTTGGCGCGCCGCATCATGCGCGGATCGTCGGAGCCGATCAGCTGCGACCACGCCGCCTCGCCGTCGGTCACCTGCGCGATCGTGCCGCTGCCGCGCTCGAGGCCGATCTCGATGCGCATGTGGTTCGGACGCCGATGGTAGATGGTCAGCGGCGTGTCGATGCCGTTGAAGTTCTGCGTGCCGGTGATCTTGAGCGCGCGAATGCCCTGGCGCACGTCGCCGCCGATCGCGTCGGCGTAGGCGGTGAGGGCAGCCGTCGTCTCGGCGCTGGTGGTCGGCGCGGCGCGCTGCAGATCGTAGCTGACCATCTCCTCGCGGTTGCGCAGATAGAGCTTGCCGTCGGCGATCGTCGGCGCGGTCCAGCAGCGGCCGCTCATCGCCTTGGACGAGCCCTTCTCGACGTAGCCCGACGCCGTCGCTTCGAGCAGCAGCAGGGTGCCGGTTTCGGTCAGCACCACCAGGTGCTCGTCGGCGTAGACCAGCGAGCCCTTGCCCAGCCGGCCGCGCTTGGCCCAATGGGTCTCCCCGCCGTCGGGCGCGAGGGCCTTGAGCGTGGCGTTGTCGAAGCCGTAGATCACGCCGTCGTGGTAGACCGAGGCGTTGAAGTGGTTGCGCATGACCTTGCTGTCCCACAGCGCCTTGGCCGACTTCGGTCCGGTGACCTCGATCAGCATCGCGCCGATGTCGTACGACGCCGACACGAACAGGCGGTTCTCGCCAACGACCAGCGGCGGCGGCGGCTTGATGCCGCCCTCGGGCGCCCATTCGACCTGCCAGAGCAGGCCGCCGTCGGCGATGTCGAGGCCGCGCACGCCGTCTTTGGTGACCAGGACGTACTGCGCCTGGCCGTGGAGATCGAGGCGGATCGGCGCGCTGTACGCGGGCTGTGCCGCGGCGCTGCGCCAGATCAGCTCGCCGGTTTTCTTGTTGAGCGCGGTCAGCGCGGCCGAGGTGTCGGTCTCGCCGCCGGTCTCGACCAGCAGGCGATCGCCGTCGACCAGCGGCGACGACGCGTAGCCGAAGTGCGGCATCTCCGCCTGGTAGGTTTCCTTGAGGTCGATCGACCAGCGGACGGTGCCGTCGGCGGCCGCCAGCGCGGCGAGCACGCCGCCGCCGCTGGTGATGTAGACGGTGTCGCCGTCGACCGTCGGCGTCGCGCGCGGACCGTTGCCGAAGCTGTTCTCGAAGAGATCACCGAGGCGCGTGCGCCACACGGTCTTGCCGGTTTCGGCGTCGATCCGCAGCGCGTAGTCGCCCGATTCGTCGCTGTCGCCGGTGTAGAGGGCGTTGCCGACCGCGGCGATGCTCGAGAACGCGTTGCCGATCGGGCGTCGCCAGCGCTCGGCGGGGCCGGTTTCCGGCCACGGGATCAAGAGCTCGGTGGCGGCCGGCGCGTGTCCGTCGCGCGCGGGGCCGCGGAACTGCGGCCAGTCTTGCGCGGCGTGGCTGCTCGCGATCAGCGGCAGGGCGGTGAACAGAAGCGCGGCGACGAGCAAGCCGTAGCCGATGCGGAGACAGGTCAGACGAAATCCGTGCATGGCGTGGCGCCTCCGTGGTCGAGGTTGGGGCGCTTATCCTAACCCATCCCTACGGGACGTTCCGTAGGACGGGAAAACCCCCACGGCCGCGGCGAATCGTTTACACTGTGTTCATGGCTTCTGCCACAGCAACATCCGCTTCGGCTTCTCGCGCGAGTAGGTCAGGCGCTCTTCCACCGATCACCATCATGGTGGTCGACGACGAGGTCTCGATCCGCCAGCTCGTCAGCATCGTGCTCGAGCGCCAGGGCTACAGCGTGATCCAGGCTGAAGACGGCGCCGAGGCGCTCGACATTCTGAAGGCCGAGCCCGACGATGCCATCCAGCTGATCGTCACCGACGTGATGATGCCGCGCATGAACGGCGTCGAGCTGGTGAAGCGCAGCCGCAATCTGCGTCCGCGCGTGAAGACGATTTTCATGTCGGGCTACACCGACGTCACCAGCCTCACCGAAGACGGCGACTCGCCGCCGTTCATGCACAAGCCGATGCGGCCCGACACGATCCTGTCGATCGTGCGTCAGACCCTCGGCACCGACGCCGGCCGCAGCTCGGCGTAGGCGCGCGTCAGCACGCGTTCGAGCGTCGCCACCGCGTCGATCGACCGGCGACGCCGCACGCCGGCCCACGCCGCCGCATCCATCATCGACGCAGCGAGCGCCGCCGACGTCCGATCGGCGCGCATGGCGGCGTAGGCGGTGTCGAGCAGCGCGACCAGATCGGCGCGCATGGCGCGCACGGCACCGCGACCGCGCGCGATCACCGTCGACGACGCGCCGTCTGCCGACGGGCGACCGAGCACGAAGAGCGTGTCGTCGTCGAAGCGTCGGTAGACCGTCTCGAGCGCCGCAACCCAGCCGTGCAGACTGCCGCCTGATGCGTCCCACGCGTCGCCGGTCAGCCGATCGCTCACCAGGCCACCCAGATGGACGACGTTCGCGTGCTCGAACCAAACGATGCGATCCGACGGTCCGCGCGCCGCGCCGACGTCGATGACGTGCACGATCTCGTCACCGACCGCGAGCCGCGCCGGCTGCGCGAGCCAGCCGCGACCGGCATCGCGTGCGGCAAGCCGGGCGCGGGCGCGGTCGCCGGGCGCGGCCACCGCGGGCGCGCGGGTGCTGACCAGCGCCTCGGGACGGACGACGCCGGCGGCGCGCAGCGCG
>JBCCOR010000648.1:0-3216 GCA_039025295.1 Acidobacteriota bacterium | reverse complement strand
GCGCCGCCGTGCGCGGCGCTGGGCTTCACCGCCGTCACGCGGTGGAGCTGATCGTACTCATAGGCGATCTCGAGGCCAGCCGCGTCGCGCTCCGACAAGACGACGCCTGACCGATCGACCGTGCGGTCGAGCAGGTACCAGTCGGCGCCGCGATACTTCGACGTGGTGCGGACGCCGTGTTCGTAGGTGTGGTCGATCGTCACCTCGCCGCCGGCGGCGAGTTCGTCGAGCACGTGCTGCGGGAGATCCTTGAAGGGATTCTCATACGGCGGCGGCGGCTCGCCGACGCCCGCCGTCGCCGCAACGACGGCCAGCAGGGCGGTGAGGAGAAGCAGCGGTAGAAGACGGATTCGGATCATGGGCCACTCCCAGAGAAATTGCGTTTCTACTTAACCAAACGGTTCCGGGAGAGCAAAACCCAAAGTTCAAAGACAGATTTTCTGAAAAACAACAGCCTCAGACGGCCCGATCGAGCGCGCTACACTGAGTCCCATGCCGACGCGCCTCGTCCTCGCCGCCGCCGCCATCGCCCTCACCACCCTCGGCTGCCAGCTCCTGCGCGCTCCGCTGCGCCCGAGCGTGCCGGCGCTGCCCGAGATGCGCCAGATCGACGACGTCGCCTACCGCGACGACGTAGACGCCGATCCCAAGAAACATCGGCTCGATCTCTATCTGCCCGCGCGCGCCAAGGGCGACGCGCCGACGCCAGTGCTGGTCTTCGTGCACGGCGGCGGCTGGCGGACGGGGGACAAGGACCTCAAGCAGCTCGGCGTGACGCCCTACATCGACATCGGACGCTTCTACGCCCAGCACGGTTTCGTCGTCGTCGTACCGAACTACCGGCTGCCGCCCGCGACGTGGCGCGATCAGGTCGACGACGTCGCCGATGCCGTGGCCTGGACATACCGCAACATCACCGCGCACGACGGCGATCCGGCGCGTATCTTCGTCGGCGGCCACTCCGCGGGCGCGCAGCTCGCCACCCGCGTCGCGCTCGATCGTGCGCTGCTGCACGAACGCGACGCCGATCCCGATGCGATCTGCGGCGTCCTTGCGATCAGCGGCGGCGGCTACGACCTCGCCGATGAGCAGACCTACGACCTCGGCGCGCGACGCAGCTACTACACCGAGATCTTTCCCGAAGCGGAGTGGACCGAGGCCTCACCCGTCACGTACCTCGACGCGTCGGCGCCGCCGTTTCTGGTGCTCTCGGCGCGCGGCGAATGGCCGTCGCTGCATCACCAGAACCGACTGCTGGCGGACGCACTCGCCGACGCAGGCGCGGATGCGCGCAACGTCGCACTGACGAGCGGCAGCGCACGCGTCGCCATGGCCGCGCACATCAGTACGCTGCTCGGCCTGGTGCAGCTCGACGACGACGCGGATCTCAGCGATCCTGCCGTCGAAGGCACCAGCGCGCCGCACGCCCTCGCCTTCCTGCGCGATGGCGGACGCTGCAACCCGATCGATCGCGCCGGCGACTGAGTCGTCCGCCCGGCGACGCCGGCTGTTCAGGGCGCGTGGTACATTCGTCGCCGCGTCCGTCCCCCAGCGGACGCGCGCACGCAGCCGCGCCCAACCACCCGATTCGATTGCCTGACGGATGACGCGAATGGACGAGTCCACGACGCCGCCGAGCCGCGACGCCGCCGATGACGGCGCGCTCTTCATCGACGATTTTGCCGTCGCGACCGGCGACGACTGGCGCGCGCGCGTCGACGCCGAGCTCGGTGACGGCGCCGACCGCCATCCCGCGCGCGTCGACCGTCCGGTGCCGCACGCCGGCGTCGACATGGCGCCGGTCTACGGCCTGCCCGGCGACCCGATCACCGCGCCCGATCCGGCCGCGCCGCCCGACGCGCTGCCCTACGTCCGCGGCGGACGCCCGGCCGATGCGCCGCTGCGCGGCGACCGCAGCGGTCCCTGGCGCATCGCCCATCGCTACCGCGTCGACCCGGGCGATCCGGCCGCGCTCCGCGACGTCCTGCACGCCGATCTCCGCCAGGGACTCCAAATGCCTTGGCTGGTCGTCGACGGTCCGGACGGCCTCGACGCCGACGACTGGGCGCGCGCGCTCGACGGCGTCGGCGTCGGCATGATCGGCCTCGGCCTCGACGCCGGCGCGCACACCCTGCCGGTCGTCGCGAGCCTCGCCGCCGCCCTCGATCGGCGCGATGCACAGGACCTCAGCGCGCTCGACGGCTGCTGGGGCTGCGATCCGATCGGCACGCTCGCCCGCGCGGGCACGCTCGCCCGCGGCATCGACGCGCATCGCGCCGCGCTCGTCGCGCTCGCCCGCTGGAGCATCGAACGCGCGCCCGGCATGCGCGCAGCGCTGGTCGACGCGTCGATTCCGTGCGAGGCCGGCGCCGAAACCGCCGACGAGCTGGCCTGGGCCGCGTCGGCCGGCCTCGACGTCCTGCGCACGCTGACGAAGGCCGGCCTGGCGGTCGACGATGCCGCCGACCAGATCGCCTTCCGCCTCGCGACCGGCGAGGACACCTTCACCGAGATCGCCAAGTGCCGCGCGCTGCGCCTGCTCTGGGCCAAGCTCGCTGCGGGCTGCGGCGTCGCGCCCGGGCATCGGCGCGCGCCGCTCTACGCCACGCTCGCGCGCCGCGGAACAGCCGCGCGCGGCGCGCACAACAACCTGCTGCGCATGACCCACGGCGCCTTCGTCGCGGGCGTCGGCGGCGCCGATGCGATCGATCTGCCGGTCCACGACGCGCGCGACGGCGGCGGCCACGCCCGACGACTCGCCCGCAACGTCCAGCATCTGCTCGCCGAGGAGGGCGAGATCGGCCACGTGCTCGATCCCGCCGGCGGCAGCTTCGCCGTCGAAGCGCTCACGGACGCGCTCGCGCGCGAGGCCTTCCGTCGCCTGCAGACGATCGAGGCCGACGGCGGCCTCGTCGCCGCGCTCGTCGAGGGCGATCTGCAGACGCACTACGCCGCGGCCCGCGAGGCGCGCCAGGCCGCCGTCGATCGCCGACGCTGCCAGCACGTCGGCGTCACCGCCTTCCCGGATCCGGCGCCGCCCGCAGGCGCGGCGCCGACGACCGACGCGGCCGAGGCGAGCGACGCGGCGGCCGATGCCGATCTCGTCGCACGCCTGCGCGCCGGCGGCAATCCGATCGAGCCGCTGATCGCCGCCGCCGCGAACGGCACGTCCCACGCCGCGATCGTCGCCACGCTGCGCGCCGCGGCCGCGGCGGC
>JBCCOR010000647.1:0-3217 GCA_039025295.1 Acidobacteriota bacterium | reverse complement strand
GTCGTTCAAGTTCCCGTTCAACCCGGTGATCGCGCTCAACGGCATCGGCCGCTTCCACCTGATGACCCTCGACGACGAGATCCGCCTCTATCTCTCGCCGATCCAATTCGACCCGACCGCGCTGCCGCCGATCTTCGACATCAGCCATCCGCGCGAGCTGGCGAAAAAGCTGGCCGGCCGCTTCGGCCTGTTCAAGACCATCGGCTGGGCGATCGACACCTGGTCGCTGTCGGAGGGCACGTTCTCGGAGGAAGCCTTCTTCGACGATCTCGAATTCACCGTGCAGCGGTTCGAGTCGATGCTCTACGGCCATCTCGAGGACGACAAATTCGACGTGCTGGTGCACTACTTCGAGTTTCCCGACCGTGTGCAGCACATGTTCTATCGCTTCTTCGATCCGAAGCATCCGGGCTGGACGCAGGAGGGTGCCGATCAGTGGGGCGATTCGATCCTCGACTCCTACAAGCGCATGGATCAGATCGTCGGCGAAACGATGAAGCGCCTGCCGCCCGACACCGGCCTGATCATCGTCTCCGACCACGGCTTCTCGTCGTTCCGCCGTGGCATGAACTACAACACCTGGCTGGCCAAGAACGGCTACATGAAGCTCAAGGGTGAAGACAGCAAGCGCATGAACCTCGAGGACCTGTTCGACAAGGGCGATTTCTTCGCCAACGTCGATTGGAGCGGCACGCGCGCCTACGCCCTCGGCCTCGGCCAGATCTACATCAACGTCGCCGGTCGCGAGTCGAAGGGCATCGTCCAGCCGGGCGCCGAGTACGACGCGCTGGTGGCGGAGATCAAGGCCGGGCTCGAGGGGTTCGTCGACGAGGAGACCGGTGAACACCCGGTCGCCTACGTGTGGACGCGCGATGAGGCCTACGGCACCTACGATCCCGAGCTGATCCCCGACATGATTCCGTCGAACGCCGACGGCTACCGCGTCGGCTGGCAGGATTCGCTCGGCGGCATCGCCAAGACCATCGTCGAGGACAACGACCGGGTCTGGAGCGGCGATCACTGCTCGCTGCATCCGCCGCTGGTGCCGGGCATCCTGTTCAGCAGCCTGAAGCTCGACGTGAGCGAGCCGGCGATGGGCGACGTCATGCCGACCATCCTCGACATCTTCGACGTCGAGCCGACCGCCCAGCTCGACGGCCGCAGCCTGCTGATCGGCGCCGGCGAGGGCTGAGGCGATCGCCGACGCAGCGGCCCGTTCGCGGCGCGTCGGTCGGCGGCGCGCCGTCGCCGCTGGCGTCGCCGTCCTGTTCGCGGCGCTCGGCGTCGTCCTCGCTGCGGGCCTGCGCGCGCAGCTGCCGGCGGCCGACGGCGTCGACGGCCTGCTCGCCGCGCCGACGGCACCTGCCGAGCCCGATCCGCGCGAGCGTGCGCTGCGCACCATCCGCACGCAGATCGACCGCCTGCAGGCGCAGCTCGACCGCGCCAACCAGCGCACCAACTCGCTCGAGGACGCGCTGCAGCGCGTCGACGTCGAGCTCGATCTGCAGCGCTCGCGCCTCGATGAAGCCGAGACCGCGCTGGCCCTGGCGCGCGATCGCGAGGCCGAAGTGGCGTCGCGGGTGGTCGCGCTGGAGACCACGCTCGTGCGCGTCGGCGACGATCTGCGCCGGCGCCTGGTCGGCCTGCATCGGCTCGGACGCCACGGCTATCTGCGCCTCTTTCTCTCGCTCCGGCCCGACGTCGACGGACTGCTGCCGGCGATCCGTCAGCTGCGCTTCCTGGTCCGCCGCGACCGCGACGCGCTCCAGCGCTACACCGCGATCCGCAACCATCTGGGCGAGGTCCGCCTGACGCTCGAGGCGCAGCGCGCACGGGTGACCGCGTGGCGAACGACCGAGGTCACCCGGCGCGACGAGATCGCCGAGGTACGCGCCCGCCAGGCGCGACTGCTGGCGCGCGCGCAGCGCACCGAGCGCGATCTGGCGCAGCAGGCGCAGGCGCTGATCGACAAAGAAACCAAGCTGGCCGAGCTGATCCAGCTGCTGATCGACCAGGACACCGCCGACGATCCGCTCGCCGGCGCGCCGATGACCCGCTACCGCGGCGCGCTCGACTGGCCCCTCGGCGACGGCGAGCAGCGGCCGGTGGCGCTCGGCTTCGGTCCGCGCCGCGATCCGCGCTACCGCACGCTGGTGCCGCACAACGGCATCGACCTCGAGGCGCCGGTGGGCACGCCGGTACGCGTGGTCTATCCCGGCGAGGTGCTCTACGCCTCGACCTTCGAGGGCTACGGGCCGATGGTCGTCGTGCGCCATCCGGGGCGGGTCTTCACGCTCTACGCCGGTCTCGAGCGCATCCAGGTGGCCCGGGGCGACGTGCTATCGTTGGGAGATCTGCTCGGGCCGTCGAGCGCGCGTATCTACTTCGAAATCCGGCGCGATCGTCAGCCCGAAGACCCGCTCGGCTGGCTGCGCTGACGCATCGCGCCGGGCGCTTCCGACCCGCTCGCTCACCTGCCCAACGTCCCGAGGCATCCGCGCACGTGAACCACCGCAGCCGCGTCGTCTTCCTTCTGCTGTCCTTCGCCGTCGTTCTGCCGCTGATCGCAGGCGGCTTCGTCGCTGCCTCCGAAGAGGCCAAAGCCGACGCGGGACGCGATTCGCTCTACAAATACCTGACCGTCTTCACCGAGGTCTTCGGCCTGGCGCGCCGCGCCTACGTCGACGAACCGCCGTCGACCCAGCTGATGGACGGTGCGCTGGCGGGCGCGGCCGAGGCACTCGATCCGTTCTCGTTCTATCTGCCGGCCGACGCGGTGGCGCCGTATCTCGCGCTGCACGAGGACGCCAATCGCAGCGTGCGCCGCAGCGGCCTGCGGGTGCTCAAGGACCGCGGCGTGGCCTACGCCTTCGCCGTCCTGCCCGACGGCCCGGCCGACGACGCCGGCCTCATGCGCGGTGACGTGCTGGCGATGATCGACGGCCGCTCGACGCGCGACATGGCGCTGTGGGAGATCGAATCGACGCTCGCCGGTGCGGTCGACGAGACGGTCGAGATCGAGCGCATCCGCCTCGGCGAGCAGCGCAGCGTGACGATCACCTTCCGCGACACGCCGCTGCCGGGGGTGACGCTCGAGGCGCGCGACGGCCTGCCCGTGCTGCGCTTCGACGGCTTCCACGCCGGCACCGTCGACAACGTCGCGACCAGCCTGCGCACCCTCGACGCCGGCACCCTGCCGGAGATCGATCCCGCGCTC
>JBCCOR010000646.1:0-3221 GCA_039025295.1 Acidobacteriota bacterium | reverse complement strand
GCTGCCGATCGACGCCGACGGCGAGCCGTCGGTGGCGGCGGTCGACGTCGGCCGCGCGCCCGACGTCGACGACGCGGCGCCGGTCGCGGTGCCGGGGCACGATCCCGATCATCCGGTCTACGCCATCTACACCTCGGGCTCGACCGGCAAGCCCAAGGGCGTGGTGCTCACCCATCGACGGATCCTGGCCTATCTCGACGCCATCCAGCGCGATCTCGGCTGGCGGCCGGGCGGCAGCTTCGCGATGGTGCAGAGTCCGGCGGTCGACGCCTGCAAGACCAATCTCTATCTGCCGCTGACCACCGGCGGCTGCCTGCACGTCGTGCCGTTCGAGCAAGCGATGGATCCCTACGGCGCCCAGCGCTACTTCACCGACCACCGCATCGACGGCCTCAAACTCGCGCCCTCGCATCTGCAGGCGCTGCACGGCGGCGACGACCCGGCGACGGTGATGCCGCGCGGCTACCTGATCCTCGGCGGCGAGGGCGTGCCGCGGGCGCGCATGGAGACGCTCGCCGGCTACGCGCCCGACGCCCACATCGTCAACCACTACGGGCCGACCGAGGCGACGGTGACGATGCTCACCCATCCGGTGCGGCGGCGCGCGCGCCACGCAACCACGATGTTCCCCACCGGCCGCCCGATCGCCGGCACCCGCGCCTATCTCGTCGACCGCCGGCTCGCGCCGGTGCCGCTCGGCGTCGCCGGCGAGATCATGATCGCCGGCGACTGCCAGGCGCGCGGCTATCTCGGCCGTCCGGCGCTGACCGCCGAGAAATTCATCCCCGATCCGCACCGCGCGCCGAGCCGCTTCGATCCCGACGCCGCCGGCGCGCGCATGTACCGCAGCGGCGATCTCGCCAAGCGCCTGCACGACGGCACGCTGCTCTTCCTCGGCCGCGCCGACGACCAGGTCAAGATCCGCGGCTACCGCATCGAGCTGGGCGAGGTCGAGGCCGCGCTGCGCGCGCTGCCGGGCGTCGACGAGACGGTCGCGATGGCGATCGACGATCCCTCGGGCGGCAAGCGCCTGGTCGCCTGGTACGTGGCCGATCCGGACGTCCTCGCCGACGACGCCGCGTCGACGCGCCCGCGCGCGCTGCGCGAAGCGCTGCAGATGGCGCTGCCGCCGCACATGGTGCCGTCGGCCTTCGTCCAGCTCGACGCGCTGCCGCGCTCGGGCCACGGCAAGCTCAACCGGCGCGCCCTGCCCGCGCCCGAGGCCGCGGGCGTCGGCGAGGCTGGCGGCGATGTCGCGCGCGACGACGCCGACCAGCCGATCGTGCCGCCGGCCGACGCGCGCGAGGCCGCGCTGGCGGCGATCTGGGCGCACGTGCTCGAGCTGCCGACGGTCTCGGTCGAGGCCAATTTCTTCGACCTCGGCGGGCACTCGCTGCGCATGATCCAGCTCCAGACCCGCCTGCGCGAGGCCGGCTACGAAACCAGCATCCTCGATCTCTTCCAGCAGCCGACGGTGCGCAGCCTGGCGCGCCTGCTCGCGTCGCGCGACGCCGCCAACCCGCAGGCCGACAGCGCAGCCCGCACCGCGCGGCCCGCGCCCGCGTCGACGCGGCCGAGCGATCCGTCGACGATCGCCCGCGACGTCGACGCCCAGGCGTCCGGCGGCGCAGCCCTGCGCGCGACCGGCGCGCGGCCCGACGGCGAGCCGATCGCGATCATCGGCATCGCGGCGCGCTTCCCGGGCGTCGGCGGCGATCTCGACGCGCTCTGGCATCATCATCTGCGCGCCGGCGTCGACGTCGTCGAGCGCATCGAGCGCGACGAACTGCTGCGCCTGGGCGTCGATCTCGACCAGGTCCAGGCCGGCCGCCACGTGCCCGCGCGCGCCGTGCTCGACGACATCGACCGCTTCGACGCCGCGTTCTTCGGCTACAGCCCGCGCGAGGCGGCGGTGATCGATCCGCAGCAGCGCCTGCTGCTCGAGGCCGCCTGGGCGGCGCTCGAGGACGCCGGCTACGCGCCCGATCTGGTCGGCGAGACCGCGCGCTCGATCGGCGTCTTCGCCGGCGCCAGCGTGTCGGAGTACGCGCTCCATCTGATGCGCGATCCGGCCCAGCTGCGCGCCCTCGGCGTGATGCAGATCAACCTCGGCATCAAGGGCGACTACCTGCCGACCCGGGTGTCGTACAAGCTCGGCCTCGACGGCCCCAGCCTCAACGTCCAAACCGCCTGCTCGACCTCGCTCACGGCGGTGCATCTCGCCTGCCGCAGCCTGCTGGCGGGCGAGTGCGCGATGGCGCTGGCCGGCGGCGTGTCGATCAGCCCGACCCGTCGACGCGGCTATCCGTTCGCGCCCGGCGGCATCCTCGCCCCCGACGGCCGCACGCGGCCGTTCGACGCCGACGGCGCCGGCACGATCGCCAGCGACGGCCTCGGCCTGGTGGTGCTCAAGCCGCTCGCCGACGCCCAGCGCGACGGCGACGCGATCCGCGCCGTGATCCGCGGCTCGGCGATGACCAACGACGGCCGCCACAAGATCGGCTTCACCGCGCCGGGCGTCGCCGGCCAGGCGCGCGCGCTGCGCGCCGCGTGGCGCGCGGCCGGCATCGACCCGCGCACCCTCGAGCACGTCGAAACCCACGGAACCGCCACCGGCCTCGGCGATCCGATCGAGACCGCCGCGCTCGCCGAGGCCCTCGGCGAAGCCGGCGCGCGGCCGGGCCAGGTCACGCTCGGCGCGGTCAAGGCCGTCCTGGGCCACACCGACACCGCCGCCGGCGTCGCCGGCCTGATCGCCGCGGTGCTCGCCCTCGAGCACGAGGAGCGTCCGCCGGTGGCGCACTACACGCGCCCGAATCCGCGCGCCGTGCTCGGCGACGACGGTCCGCTGCGGGTGCCCGATCGGCCGCTGCCGTGGCGGCGCCGCCCCGACGGTCCGCCGCGCCGCGCAGGCGTGTCGAGCTTCGGCCTGGGCGGCACCAACGTCCACGTCGTGCTCGAGGAGGCGCCCGCACCGATCGACGCCGCGGCGTCGGCCGAGACCGCGCAGACCGCACCGCGCGCCTGGCAGCTGCTGACCGTCTCGGGACGCGATCGCGCCGCGGTCGACGCGCTCAGCGACCGGCTCGCCGCGCGCTTCGACCAGCCCGATCCCGCCGGCGCGCCGCGCGACGTCGCCGACGCCGCCTACACCCTGCAGATCGGACGCCACGCCTTCGGCCGGCGGCGCGCGGTGGTGGTGCGCACCGACGATCCGCGCG
>JBCCOR010000645.1:0-3223 GCA_039025295.1 Acidobacteriota bacterium | reverse complement strand
CGCCGAATAGCCCGCGATCATTTGCTGTTCCCGCCACAGGCCGACGACGCCGAGCTGGGCGCTGTCGTCGATCAGGTCGATGCGGACGGGCTCGGGCAAATCCGTCAGCGTGTCGGCGCTGACGCGGTAGGGCAGCGTGGCGCCGGCGCCGGCCGTGATGATGCTTTCGAGATCGATCGCATCGTCGACGAAATCGGCGCGCGCGACGCTGTTGTCGCTCAGGTGGATCCACGTGCTGCCGGGGTCGCTCACGGGCGCCTGCAGGAAGTTGATGCCATAGAAGTTGTGGTACGGGTTGTAGAGCGAGCCATCCGTGTGGCCAGCAGTCAGCGGGTGATAGACGAGTCCGGGATTCTGGAAGCCGGCGAACAGCGCCTCCCACGACGGTTCGACCGGCGTGATCGGCGCGGCGCCTGTCAGGTCGCGCATGTCGCTCAGGTTCTTCTGAGGATTGCCGGTCCGGACCACGAAATCGATGCTGGACGAGACGTTCTCGCGCTCGATCCAGGTGTTTTTGATCGTCAGCTCGCTGGTGCTGGCGTTGAAGTCGAACGCCGTGCCGTGGGGGCTGGGCGCCGTGGTGCCGTAGAGGCGGAAGTCGTCGAACAGGTACTTCGAGGTGTAGACGAGGTGAACGCCCGTGCGCGTTTCGATCGCCGTGAAATCGCGGAAGACCGACCAGGCGTCGCTGAGCTTGCGATCGGCGAGGCCCGGCGCGGTGATGACCGAGAGGCCGGTTTCGTTGGCGATCGAGCGGTTGCCCTCGAAGTAGCGGATCGGAATGTTGGTGTTCTGCGCGCCGACGCCGTCGACGCTGATCGAGCCGAGCCGGGGCATCATGGGGTCGAGGGTCACCTGCGCTTCGGCCACGATGCCCTGCATGTCCGGATGCGCCAAGATCGCGTTGATCCGCCCCAGGCCGTCGAGGGTGGAGTCGATGTTGTCGACGCCCCACGGCTGCCACACGAAGCCGGTGTGGGATCCGGTGGCCACGTTGTCGAACAGCGCGAGATTGCGCCCCTCCAGCCAGAATGCCGTGCCGCGACGCCCCACGTCGTTCATTTCATGGGCGACGGGCGGATCGAGCTCGCCGTTGAGGGAGCCCGTGTTGGTCGACGACAGATTGCGGTGCCACACGCCGTTCTCGTTGCCGGTCTCCGACATGAAGCCGACGCCGACGCTGTTGTAGCTGATGTTGTTGGTCAGCACGGCCTCGCTGTCGTGATGGACGAAGGCCCAGCCCGGCGCGTCCCAGACCACGGAGCTCTCGATCCACGCAGCGTCCAATTTCGTTTGGCTGTCGTCTCGGGAATTGACGCCGGCTTGATGGATGTGGACGGAGTAGCGCCCGCGCTGGTTGACGATCGTCTGGGCGGGTCGCTTCTGCGGCGCATCCGCCTCCCGGCCGTCGAAGAGGCGGTTCTGGTTGCCGTCCACGTACAGGCGCTTGAAAAACGAAAGCCGGTTCCTGAGCAGGCCTTGGTTCTGACGGCTGGCGCCGAACCGGGTCCCGGCACTGTCCAGCGGTGCCGGCTGGAAGTCATCGATCAAGGCCGACTTGTCCGTTCGACCCATGCCGCCGAACAAGGCGAAGCGGATGTCGACGTCGTCGGTGTGCATCGCCATGAAGTGGCCGCGCTGCGTGATCGTGTGACCGTTGCCGCCGACCAGGTTGCCGTTGATGCCCAGGGTGTCTTCCGGGGTCGGATTGTCGATGCTGTCGGGCCGGTGAAAACCGCCCGCTGGATCGACGGCCGCGGACGAGTAGATGCGGATGCTGCGCGTCAGATTGCCGATGACGGGGAAGTGGACGCTGCCGTCGGAGTAGCTTCGGGCATGAAACGCGCCCGGATCGAGCGCGTGGCGCAGGTAGACCGCCACCGTGTCGCCGTCGAGGGGAACGACCGCGTCGATGAGGACGGTCGCGTCGTGGGAGACCGCGTTGCGGGCAGGGTCGCCGTTCGGGGCCTGCGTGAACAGCGTCGACGTCACCAGCGCGGTCTGGCCGGCCGCCCAGTTCGCGGCGTCGCGGGCCATCATTTCGTAGCCCACGATGCCCTTGACGCCGTCGAGGGTGCCTTCGATCACCGCCGTCGCGGCGCCGTGCGCGCCGATGGCCGCCCCGCGAAACGTCGTCTCGCCGTGGGTGACGATGCCGAGCGACAGCTGTTCCGGATCCCACTTGTAGCGACCGAGAACGCCCGGCCCGTCGTCCGCGACGGCTGTGCCGTTCCAGCCCGTCACCGGCGCGCCGTCCACGTAGTAGCCGCGCGCATCGGCGTGCCAGCCGACGTCGTCCCTGGACGCGCGAATGTCGAACGGCGTCAGCACCAGATCCACCGTGCCCGCGTGGCTCGGTGCGTCGATGGTCAGTCTGCCTTCGTCGCTCGGCATCTGGTTGGTGAACAGCGTGTCCACGTGCATGACCGTCGCGACGCCGTCGGGCGCCGACAGGGTCAGCTCGCCGTCGACGCGCACCATGAAGAACGCGCTGTGCGCATGGTTCAGGGTGCCCGAGGCGGTCACGTGCACGAAGCTCGGGATGTAAACGATCGCGCCGTGTCCGGGCAGGCCGATCTCGTCCTCGGCGCCCCACGTGCCCGGATGAAGCCAGTCGCCGGACAGCAGCGCCGTGTGGGTCGGTGTGACGGTGGCCGGTGGATTCGGGTCGCCGGGAAGCGGCAGCAGGTTGGTCAGGTCGCTGGCCCATGCAGGGACGCCCAGAGCGGCAGCGCAGAGGAAGACGATCAGCTTTCGAAGGCAGCGAGTCACGCGCATGGGTCGGCTTCTCACGGGTCGATCGATCGGAATGACAGCGGATGCTTGCCGCAAGAGCGTTGCAACATGTGCGCCAGTGAGCATCGGCGATTCGGCGCCGGCGCGCGCTGCGTCGCGGACGCGCGTACACGCGGGCGGCTGCGCGCGATGCGGTCAGCGCGTTGCGCACATCGCATTGCGCCGCTGCTGGCGCGATTCTCAAGCCTGAAGATCGACATGCGCAGACGAGAGAACGGGGCGTCGCTCGCTGCGCCGATGGGCGTGGTTTCGCAGATTTATTGCGCGAAACAAATTTGATTGCGTTATGCTGAATGAAATCATTTGGCAGTTCTGTTGAAATAGAAGAGGCGATCTGCATCGCGTGCCAGGCAGCGCGTGGTGCGCAGCTCGGGCCGCGCGGGACGCCGGCCGCGAAAAAGAGGCTGATGGCCCGGTTGTGACGCTG
>JBCCOR010000644.1:0-3227 GCA_039025295.1 Acidobacteriota bacterium | reverse complement strand
TTGGAGGTGATCAAGCAGCCCGAAGATTCGACGCCGGCACCGCGCGCGGGCGGTGGCAGCCCGGCCGCGCGGACGCTGCGGATCGCGCTGCCCGCCGCGACGATCGTCACCGGCCGGGTGGTCGAGGCCGGTCCGCGCGCGCGACCGCTCGCCGGCGCGCTGGTGTGGGTGCTGCGCGACGCGCGCCTCGGCGTTGTCACCGACGCCCGCGGCGACTTCACCCTGATGCTGCCGCCGGCCGAATCCGGTCCGGGGCACCAGGTGCTGCGGGCCGCCGCGCCCGCACACGCCGCGGTCCAGATGCGGCTGCTCGCCGACGCCGCGGACGCGGACGACGCGCGCGCGCTCACCTTCCGGCTGCCCGCCGCCGATCTGCTGCGCGGTCGGGTGGTCGATGTGCGCGGCCGGCCGCTGACCGACGTGGCGATCACCGCGCGGCGCGACGCCCGCGTCGATCACGGTCCGCTTCGCGGCCTGCTCGGCAGTCACGCGTCGGCCCGCAGCGGCGCCGACGGCGGCTTCGTGCTGCGCGGCGTGCCGCGCGATGTGCCGCTGCGCCTGCACATGCGCAAAGACGGCTACGTCGCCGACGATCGGACGATCGGCCGCGACCGGGCGCCGCGCGAGATCGCGCTGCGCCGCGCGCTCGACGCCGTCGGCGAGGTGGTCGATCTCGACGGCCGACCGGTGGCGAACGCGGTCGCCACGCTGCAGCCCGCGCCCGAGGACCAGACCGATCCCGAAGCGCGCTGGCGGCGCGGCCGCGGGCTGCGGCCGGCGTGGACCGATCGCGACGGCCGCTTCGTCGCGCGCGCGCTCGAGCCCGGGCGCTATCACCTGACCGTCGAGGCCGACGGCCTGGCGCCGGTGACCGTGCCCGGCGTGCGCGTCGCGATGCCGGAGGCGCCCGCGCCGGCCCGGCCTGCGCCTGACGACGCGGATGCCGCCGGCGCGGTCGCCGGCGATCCCGCGCCAATCGCCGATCTCGGCCAGATCGTGCTCGTGCCCGGCGTGCCGCTCGCCGGCCGCGTGGTCGACGGCGACGGCCTGCCGATCGCGGCGGCGGCGGTGCGAATCGGCCGCACCGATGGTCGCGGCGCCGCGACCCTGCTCGGGGTTGCGACGCGCCAGGATCGACGCGCCGACGCGGTCACCGACGTCGACGGGGGCTTCGTCGTCGACGCGCTCGAGCCCGGCAGCACGGTGCTGGTCGACGTCTCGCATGCGGCCCACGCGACCGCGCGCCAGAGCGTGCGCGTGCCGGCGGCAGGCGACGCGCGCGGGCCGGTCACCTTCACCCTCGCGCCCCTCGCCCGACTCGGCGGTCAGGTGGTCGATGCCGACGGCCAGCCGGTGATCGGTGCGCGGGTCGCGGTCAGCGGCCGCGGCCGCGGCATTCCCCAGAACACGACGCAGGTCACCGGCGCCGACGGCCGTTTCACGATCGATCGGGTGGTCGCCGGACCGAATGAGATCATCGTCGACGCCGACGGTTTCCGCCGCTTCCGCATGCGCGACGTCACGCCGCCGGCGAACGGCGCGATCGACGATCTCGTGCTGACGCTGACCCGCGGTCTGCGCGTCGTCGGCCGGGTCGAGACCGAAGCCGGCGATCCGGTGCCCGGCACCTTCGTCCATCTCGAGCCCAACGGCCGCGCCCGCGTCGGGCTCGAGGGCGACGGCGCGACCACCGATGACCGCGGTCGCTTCGCGATCGACGGCCTCGGCGCGGGCAGCTACACCGCGACCGCCTACAGCGAGCGCTACGGCCAGGCGCGCACCGCCGTGCTGCTGCGCACCGACGCCGAGGGGCCGGCCGAGATCGCGCTCACGCTGCCGATCGGCCAGCCGGTGCGCGGCCGGGTCGAGGACGCCGCGGGGCAGCCGGTCGTCCACGCCAGCGTCATGCTGCGCAGCGGCGCCGAGCCTGCGCGCAACCAGGGCGTGCGCACCGGCGCCGACGGCCGGTTCGAGATCGCCTCGGTGCGCGCCGGCCGCTATCGGCTGCGCGTCCAGCATCCGGCCTATGCGGCGCACACCCTGCCCGAGCGGATCCGCGTTGACGATGCGCCGGTCGAGGGCGTGCGCATCGTGCTGTCGCCCGGGGCGCGGGTGCGCGGGCAGCTCGAGGACGTGGCGTTCGAGGATCTCGGTCGGGTGTTCGTGCATGCGCAGCAGCTCGAGCGCGCGCGCGACAGCGGCGGCGGCGACAGCCGACAGGGGCGCGTCGATCACGACGCCACCTACGTCATCACCGGCCTGTCGCCCGGGCGCTGGCGGATCAGCGCGCGCGTCGGGCACAGCGGCGCGCGCGCGCCGGGCGGGGTCGTCGAGATCGTCGATGGCGCCGACGAGAAGACATTCGACCTGCGCTTCGAGCGCGGCGTGACGCTCACCGGCAGCGTGCTGCGCAGCGACGGCGCGCCGGCCGCGGGCGTCGTGGCGGCGACCGCCCTCGGCACCGACCCCGCCCAGCGCAGCGGCGGCGGGCGTACGTCGATCGACGGCGCGGGTCGTTTCCGGCTGGCCCATCTGCCGCCGGGTCCGTACCGCGTGGTGGTCTACGGCAGCGATCGCGCGGTGCTGCACAGCCGTGAGATCGATCTCGACGGCGACCGCGACGTGGCGATCGAGATCGCCGGCGGCGGGCTGACGGTCGATCTGCGCAGCACGGTCGACGACCGATCGATCGAGGGGGCGCAGCTCGGTTTGCGCCAGCTCGACGATGGCGATGCCGCGACCGGCCGCTACGCCGGTGGCGCGGTCACCGACGTGCGCGGCCGCGCGCGCTTCGCCAGCGTCGCCGTCGGCCGCTATGCCCTCACCGTGCGCCGCGACGGTTTCCGCGCGCTGCGCGAGACGGTCGAGATCCGCGACGGCGATCAGCAGGCGCTGGCGCTCGCGATGACGCCGAGCGCCAGCCTGCAGCTCGACGTCGTCGGTCCCGACGGCCTGCCGCCCGCATCGGTGTGGATGGCGGCGATCGGCGACGACGGTCAGCGCATGACCCTCGGCCTGCTGCCGGTGATCGACGGCCGGGTGACGGTCGACGCCCTCGACGACGGCGGCTGGACCCTGCTGCTCAAGTCCGACGACAGCGCGCAGATGGCGGTGACGGTGGCGATCGCCCCGGCGGCCGGCGCGGCCGCCCCCGGCACCCCGGTGGGCGCGGGGCGCCCGCGGGGGGACGGGGCCCCGCCGCGCGCGCCCCCCCCCCGCCACGCCCC
>JBCCOR010000643.1:0-3228 GCA_039025295.1 Acidobacteriota bacterium | reverse complement strand
GCCGGCGAGCGCGTCGTAGTCGCCCGCCGACACCCGCACGGGCGGGCCGAAGGGCGTCGCGTGCAGGATGTCCTCGGCGTCGGCGGCCGCGCGGTCGCGGTTGCGGTCGACCAGCACGAGATCCTGACCGATGCCGCCGAGGGCGAGGGCGAAGGCGGCCGCGCTGCCGACGTTGCCGCTGCCGAGGATGCCGATTTTCATGCTGAAGACCTCGAAGGGACGGTCGCGCGATCAGCCGTGGTCGATCAGGGCGCGCACGATCGCGTCCTGACCGCGGCGCATCGCGCCGCCGCCGCGCACTTGGTTGCCGAGGATCGAGAACGCATAGAGCGTGCCCGAGCGGCCGCGGGCGTAGCCCGACAGGGTCGAGACCGCGCGCAGCGAGCCGGTTTTGGCGAGGGCGTTGCCGCGGTAGGGCGGCGCCGCCAGGCGCTTCGACCAGCGCGGCAGATCTTCCTCGCCGCCGTAGGGCAGGGTCGATGCAAACGCTGGGCCGGTCGGGTGATGATGCATCGCGCCCAGCAGCGCGGTCAGGCCGCGCGGACTCATCGTGTTGTTGCGGCTCATGCCCGAGCCGTCGGCGAGGCGGTAGGTGCGCGCCGGCACGCCAAGCTCGGTCAGGGCGTCGCGTACCACGCCCAGGCCGCCTTCCCAGCTGCCGTCACCCGCGACTTCGGCGCCAAGCGTCTTCAATACCATTTCGGCGAAGAAGTTCTGGCTGCGCTTGTTGACCACCGCCAAGACCGGCAGCAGCTCGGTGCGCGCGCTCGTCAGCTGGCGCCACGGCAGCGCGGCCGGCGCCGGCGGCAGCGTGGCGCGGGTCTCGGTGACGGCGTCGGTGAGGGTCACGCCCTCCTCGGCGAAGGCGGCGCGCAGGGCGGCGTCGAAGTAGTCGACCGGGTCGTAGACCGCGACCCAGCGGTCGACCAGTGCGCGCTTGCGGTAGATGCGGCCGCCGACGCGCAGCGGCGTGTTGGCGCCGACGCGCGGTCCGCTGCGGGCGATCATCACCGCGTGGCGACGGCTGCTGTTCGTCACCTCGACGCCGCCGGTGACCGGGAAGCGCTCGGGCAGATGCGGCACGCTCGTGCCGCGCACGGTGGCGCCGGCCTGGCTGCCGCCCGGCCGCACCTGCACCAGGATGCAGTTGTCGTTGAACGACAGCGCCGACACCGGCGCTTCATACCAGCGGTCGAGCTGGTCGCGCGGCCAGTCGGGATGGATGATGCCGTCGCTGAAGTAGCCCGTCACCAGCACCACGCGGCCCTCGACGCGGTCGACGCCGAGCCGGCGCAGGCGCTGCGCCCAGGGCCGGAAGCGGGCGTAGCTGTCGCCGTCGTGGAAGCGGCCGGAGAAGGTCGGATCGCCGCGGCCGAGGATGGCGACGTCGCCGCGCAGGGTGCGCGACGCGCGATCGAGCTCGCCGCGCACCAGGAGCGGTGTGTCGAAGGCGAAGTCGGGGCCGAGCCGCACGAGGGCCGCGGCGGCGGTCGGCAGCTTGGTGTTCGAGGCGATGATGCGCTGCGTGTCGGCGGCGAGATCGTAGATTTCGACGCCGTCGTCGACCCGCACCACGTGCACGCCGAGCGCGCGCGCCGCCCGCTTGGCCTCGCCGGTCGCGTTGGCGACCGCCTGACGCAGCTGGGCAGGATCGGGGGCTGTCGCAGCCGCGGCTGCCGCCGTCGCGCCGCGGTCGGCGGATGCGGCTGCGCCGGCGGGGCCGACCGCGACCAGCGCCAGCAGCAGCGCCAGCGTGACGCACAGCGATCGCCGCGCGCGGCGCCGCGTCGACGTCACAGCAGCATGCCCGCGACGGTCGCGGTCATCCACGAGGCCAGGGCGCCGCCGCACATCGCGCGCACGCCGATCTTCGCCAGCAGCTGCCGGCGCTCGGGCGCGAGCGCGCCGATGCCGCCGATCTGGATGCCGATCGACGAGAAGTTGGCGAAGCCGCAGAGGGCGTAGGTGGCGATGGTCGCGGCGCGCTCCGACAGGCGGCCTTCCTGGATGTCGATGCCGAGCTGGCCGAAGGCGACGAATTCGTTGACCGCCAGCTTGATGCCGAGCAGGTTGCCGACCGCGCGCGCGTCGGCCCAGGGCACGCCCATCACCCACGCCAGCGGCGCCAGCAGGATGCCGAAGACGGTGCGCAGGCTGCCCGGCACGAAGCCGGCGTACTCGCCGCTGCCGTCGCCGACCAGCGGACGGCCGAGCAGTCCGCCGTCGATCCAGCCGTCGATCAGGCCGAGGCCGGCGTCGACCACCGCGATCAGGGCGATGAAGCCGATCAGCATCGCGGCGACGTTGAGCGCCAGCTTGAGGCCGTCGGTGATGCCTTCGGCCGCGGCCTCGACCAGGTTGTCGTGGCGCGCCTCGCGCGGCACGATGATCTCGTGGTCGCCGGCGGTCGCCGAGGCCTCGGTTTCCGGATAGAGCAGCTTGGCGATCACCAGCGCGGCCGGCGCCGACATCACGCTGGCGGCGATCAGATGCCCCGGGTCGACGCCCATCTGGATGTAGCCGGCGAGCACGCCGCCGGCGATCGTGGCGAAGCCGCCGACCATCACCGCGTGCAGCTCCGACGGCGTCATTTCATCGAGAAACGGCTTGATCAGGAACGGTGCCTCGGTCTGGCCGACGAAGACGTTGGCCGAGCACGACATCGTTTCCGAGCCGCTGGTCTGCATGCTCCAGCGCATGAAGCGCGCCATCGCCGCGATCACCACCTGCACGATGCCGAGATGGTAGAGCACCGACATGAAGGCCGAGAAGAAGATGATCGTCGGCAGCACGCTGAAGGCGAATTGAAAGCCGAAGCCCGGCCAGCCGGCGCCCTCGCCGACGAAGAAGTGCTCTGACTGCGCCAGGTTGCCGAACATGAACGCCGCGCCGTCGAGCGAGAGATCGAGGAAGGCGGCAACGCCGTCGGAGAGGCCGCGGAAGATCGCGCGGCCGTCGCGGTTCTCGGCCCAGATCAGCGCCAGCAGGCCGGCGATGGTCGCGGCCGCGCCGGCGCGCTGCACGCGTTCGTGCCCGCGCCAGCCGGCGACGGCCGCCGTGAGGGCGGCTGCCGCGATCACCCAGCCGCCGCCGATCGCGTGCGCCAGCGGCACCAGAACCGCCAGCGCCACGGCCAGGACGGCGGCCACGGCCGCAGCGCGCAGCAGGCGCTGCCGGGCCGCGCCGGCCGTCTCGGTCGCCGGGTCGGCGCTGCGCTCCGCGAGGTAG
>JBCCOR010000642.1:0-3233 GCA_039025295.1 Acidobacteriota bacterium | reverse complement strand
CTTCGGCCAGCGCTTCGATCTGCCCCTGCTGATCGCGCCGACCGCCTTCCAGGCGCTCGCCTGCCCGGCGGGCGAACTCGCCACGGCCGGCGCCGCCGCCGCCGCCGGCACGGCGACCGTGCTCTCCACGCTCTCGTCGCACGAGCTCGAATCGGTCGCCGCGGCCCACGCCGCGGCCGCGCGCGCCGACGGCCCGCCGCCGTGGTTCCAGCTCTATCCGCATCGCGACACGGCGATCACCGACGACCTGATCGCGCGCGCCGAAGCCGCCGGCTACGGCGCGCTGGTGGTCACGGTCGACGTGCCCGTCCAGGGACGGCGCGAGCGCGACGCGCACAACCGCTTCCATCTGCCGCCCGCCGCGCGCCCGGCCAACCTGACGCGCTACGTCGATCTCGACGATCTCTCGCGCGAGCGCAGCGGCTCGTCGGCCCTCGATCGCCTGATCGCCAGCAGCTTCCCGCCCGATCTGAGCTGGGCCTCGATCGAGCGCATGCGGTCGCGCACCCGGCTGCCGCTGCTGCTCAAGGGCGTGCTGCATCCCGACGACGCGCGCCGCGCGCCCGCGCACGGCGTCGACGGCGTGATCGTCTCGAACCACGGCGGCCGCCAGCTCGACAGCGCCGTCGCCGCTCTCGACGCGCTGCCGGCGATCGCCGAGGTCGCGCGCGACACCGATCTGGTCGTGCTGGTCGACGGCGGCATCCGGCGCGGCACCGACGTCCTCAAGGCGCTCATCCTCGGCGCGCGCGCGGTGCTGATCGGGCGGCCGATGGTGTGGGCGCTGGCGTGGCGCGGGCGCGCCGGCGGCGATCATCTGCTCGCCCTGCTGCGCGGCGAAATCGCCACCAGCCTGGCGCTGCTCGGCTGCCAGCGTCTCGACGAGCTCGATCCGTCGCATCTCGTGCGCATCGCGCCCTGAGCGCCTCTGCTACCATCCGCCCATGGATCATCTCGCTGACGAACTCAACCGCTGCGTCGCCGACTGGAACGCGCGCAATCTGCCGCGTCCCGACGTGCTGCTGGTCGCCGGCTCGGGCCTTTCGGTCGACCTCGGCGATCGCGTCGCCGGACCGCTGCCGTGGGCCGATCTGCTGCCCTTTCCCGTGCGCGGCATCGCCGGTCATCCGCTCGAATTCGACCTGCTCGAGCCGCATCCGGGCCGGATCGTGCTCTACGCCCGCGGCCGCCTGCACGCCTACCAGGGCTACACCCCGGCGCAGACCGTGTTCCCGGTGCGCCTCGCGGCCCTGCTCGGCGCGCGCGCGCTGGTCATGACCAACTCGTCGGGCGGCCTGCAGACCCATCAACGACCCGGCGATCTGCTGCTGATCCGCGATCAGCTCAACCTCAGCGGCATGAATCCGCTCTGGGGCGTGTTCCCCGAAGCCTGGGGACCGCAGTTCCCCGACATGGGCCAGGCCTACGATCCGGCCCTGCGCGCGCGCCTGAAGCAGCACGCCGCCGCGCTCGACATCCCGCTCGCCGAGGGCGTTTACGCCGGCGTCGCCGGGCCGAGCTACGAGACGCCTGCCGAGGTCGTCATGCTGCGCCAGCTGGGCGGCGACGCGGTCGGCATGTCGACCGTGCTCGAGGTCATCGCCGGCCACCACATGGGCCTGCGCTGCGCCGTGGTCTCGCTGATCAGCAACCCGGCGGCCGGCGTCACCGACGAGCGCCTCGATCACGACGACGTGCTGGCGATGGGCCGCACCGCCGGCGGTCGTCTGGCGCAGCTGCTCGCCGCCCTGCTGCGCGATCCCGACGCGCTCGCCGACGGCTGATCCTCGATCGCCGGCCGCACCGCGTACGCGGCACCCGACCGGCGATCGATCGACGTCCATTTCACGACAAACCATGCATTCATCAAGACTTGGTTTGACAGCTCAACAACCCTTGTCTAGCCTGGTCCCATGTCTGCTTCCTTGCCTGTCATGTCGGAGTCCTCTCCATCGGTCCACATCGAGCGGCTGCTGCGCCCGAATCGCATTCGCCAACACGCCCTCGACGAGCTGCGCGACCATCTCGGTCGCACGCCGCGCAGCCTGCCCTCGCGCCACTTCTACGACGACCGCGGCGCGGCGCTGTTCGACGCCATCACCCGGCTCGACGTCTACTACCCAACCCGCGCCGAGGCCGGCCTGCTGGCCGACGTCGCCGACCGCGTGGCCGAGTCCGTGCGCGCCGACGAGCTGGTCGAGCTCGGCCCCGGCTCGGGCGGCAAGACGCGCCTCTTGCTCGACGCCATGCGCCGCGCCGGCGGCGGCCGGCGCTACGTGCCGATCGACGTCAGCGAAGCCTTCGTGCGTCAGGTCGCCGAGAACCTGCTGGCCGACGATCCGACGCTCGAGATCCACGGCATGGTGGCCGACTTCGTGGTCGATCTCGGCCATCTGCCGCCGGCCGAGCGCCGCCTGGTCGCGTTTCTCGGCGGCACGATCGGCAACCTCGATCCCGACGACGACGGCGTCGCCTTCCTGCGTCGCCTGCGCACCGTCCTCGACGACGACGATCGCCTGCTGCTCGGCACCGACCTGATCAAGAGCGCGCCGATCATCGAGGCCGCCTACAACGACGCCGAGGGCGTCACGGCCGCGTTCAATCGCAACATCCTCAGCGTGATCAACACCCGCTTCGACGCCAACTTCCGGCCCGAGGCCTACCGGCATCACGCGTTCTACGAGCCCGAGCACCGGCGCATCGAGATGCATCTGCGCCCGATCGCCCCACAGTCGGTGCGCGTCGGCGCGCTCGGTCTCGACTTCACCCTCGCCGCCGGCGAGCCGCTGCGCACCGAGATCAGCACGAAGTTCGACCGTCCGCGGGTCGAGCGGCTGCTGACGTCGGCCGGCTTCGCGCTGACCGACTGGTTCACCGACGCCGAAGCGCGCTTCGCTCTCTCGCTCGCGCGGCCGCTGCGCGCCTGAGCGGCGCCCCGCCCATCCGCGCCGTGCTGCGCGACGCCCTGCGACCGCATCTGCCGGCGGCCTTCCTGCTGCTGACCGCGGTCGGTGTCGGCGCGGGCGCTGCGCCCGCGACCGGCACGCTCTTCGGCGGCGTCGACGCGCGCGCGGCGGCGCTCGGCCATCTGCTCGTTCTCGGCCTGGCGGCGTTCGGTCCGCGGCCGGCCGCCGCCCAGGACAATCACCGCCGCGGCGCGATCGGGTGGCTCGCCGCGGCGCTCGTCGCCGCGACGGCGCTGGCGCTGACGGCGTCGTCGGTGCCGCGCGCCG
>JBCCOR010000641.1:0-3247 GCA_039025295.1 Acidobacteriota bacterium | reverse complement strand
CCCTGGTCGCCCTCTCCGATCGCCTCGACGCGGAACTCGCCGATCTGCGCTTCGCGCCGCCCGTCACCCACGTCTATCGTCCGCTGCGCTACGCGCGCGCGCCGCACGCCGCGTATCTGCAGCGCTTCGGCGGCCTCGGCGCCGAGGCGCTGCTCGTGGGCATGAACCCTGGCCCGTGGGGCATGGCCCAAACCGGCGTGCCGTTCGGCGCGGTCCACCGGGTGCGCGACTGGCTGGGCATCGACGCGCCGGTCGAGGCGCCGAGCGATATGCATCCCAAGCGGCCGGTCGAAGGCTTCGCCTGCGCGCGCCGCGAGGTCAGCGGCGATCGGCTGTGGGGCTGGGCGGCCGACGTTTTCGGCACGCCCGAGCGCTTCTTTCGCCAGTTCTTCGTTCACAACCACTGCCCGCTGCTCTTCCTGGAAGCGAGCGGCCGCAACCGCACGCCCGACAAATTGCCCCGCGCCGAGCGCGAATCGTTACGCGATCGTTGCGATCAAGCGCTGCGCGAGGTGATTGAATGGACGAATGTGCGCTGGGTGATCGGCGTCGGTCAATACGCCGAGACCCGCGCCCGCGCCGCCGCCGAAGGACTCGACGGCGTGCGCGTCGGCCGCATCCTCCATCCGAGCCCTGCCAGTCCGGCCGCCAACCGCGGTTGGGCGGAGCAGGCCCATCGTCAGCTCTGCGCCCTCGGCCTCGATCTGCCATCGCCGGGCGCTGCCGGAGAGACCGCATCATGACCGCTTTTTCGATCCGCATCGCGCGCGCGCGCCATCGCTTTGTCCTGTCTGTCCTGCTGCTCGTCGGCGGCCTGCTGATCGCCTCGATCGCCGTGGCCGACGATTCAGAAACCACCGCGCCGACGCGGATGACCATCACCTACACCGAAGACGACGTCGTCATCGCCGGGCTCGAGCCGGGCAACTCGATCGCGTGGATGACGGTCAAGCGGGTGCTCGACGGCTTCACCGTCAACGCGATCCACGACGCCGGCACCGCCACCGACGGCGACAAAGACGGCCAGATCAACTTTCGTCGCAGCCAGCCCGCGCCGACCGGGGTGGTGTGGGGCGCGGTCGATCTCGAGACCGGCGCCATGGCGATCAACGCTGACGTCGTGCCCGACACGCGCTGGCCGTTCGAATCGCGCGGCCTGGGCCGCAGCGCCGGCGAGCAGGTCGATCGCCTGCGGCTGATGGGACGCGCCTACCGCCTGCTGATCGTTCGACCGGGCGTCGGCGCGTGGCGCCTCGGCGCCGACGACGGCGGTCATGGTGACATCGATCGCGCGCAAAACGGCGTCGTGACGCTCGCCCTCGAAGGCGCTCGGTCGGTCGAAGCCAACACCCAGACACCGTTCACCGGTGGTCTCCAGGCCGGCGACCGCCTCTTCGTCATTCAACCGGATCGCCTGTACACGATCAGCGCGAGCCTCGACGCCGCGCAGCTCGAAAAAGCTGTGGCGCTGCAGTGAGGCCTTGTCTCCGATGTCCCTCGACGCCAACCTCCTCGACCGCACCGCCCTGCTGCTGATCGACATTCAGCAAGGCTTCTACGATCCCTCGTGGGGTCCGCGCAACAACCCCGACGCCGAGACCAACGCCGGCCGCCTGCTCGCCGCCTGGCGCGACGCCGGGCGCACGCGCGTCCACGTGCAGCATCACTCCCGCGATCCGCAGTCGACCCTGCACGCGAGCCATCCCGGCCACGCGCTGCAGAACGTCGTCACGCCGCAGGACGGTGAGCCGGTGATCACCAAGGACGTCAACAGCGCGTTCATCGGCACCGACCTCGAGCAGCGCCTGCGCGACGCCGGCATCGAAGCGGTCGTCGTGGTCGGCCTGACCACCAACCACTGCGTCTCGACGACCGCGCGCATGGCCGCCAACCTCGACTTCACGACGTTCGTGGTCGACGACGCCACGGCCTGCTTCGACCTGACCGATCGCGAAGGCCGCACGTTCGACGCCGAGACCGTCCACCGCATCGCGCTGGTCAATCTGCATCGCGAATTCGCCACGGTCGTTTCGACCGACGAGGTGCTCGCCGCGGGCGAATAGCGCACCGATGCGGCGCGTAGTGTGCGCATCATGACCACCTACCGTCACAGCCAAACCGGCACGCTCCTCCTCGTCACCAGCCTGCTGGGCCTCATTCCGCTGGTCCTCGTCCTGGCGTTTTACGGCCAGCTCTTCGGACCGATGCTCTTCGCGGTCGGCATGATCTTGATCGTCCTGATGATCTTCCACGAGCTGACGATCGAGGTCCGCCGCAACGCCATCGTCGCCTCGTTCGGCTTGGGGCTCATCCGCCGAACCGTTCCGCTGACGCAGATTCGCGAAGTGCGCCGGGTGCGCAACTCGTGGCTGCACGGCTGGGGCATCCGCTGGATTCCGCACGGCTGGATGTTCAACGTCTCGGGCCTCGACGCGGTCGAGCTGACGCTCGAGAGCGGCCGCGTCTTCCGCATCGGCACCGACCAGCCCGACGAGGCCGTGCGCGCGATCCGCGACGCGCTGACGCAGATCGGCGGCGCGTGAGTCGTCCGACGGCCGCGCAGCTGCGCGCGCATCTCGGCCTCGCGCCGCTGCCCCACGAGGGCGGCTTCTTCGCCGAGACCTACCGCCGGGCGATGCCGGAAGCGTGGATCGCATCGGGCACACCGTCGACGCTCGCGACCGCGATTTACTACCTGCTCACGCCCGACACGTTTTCGGCGCTGCACCGCCTCGCGCACGACGAGATCTACCACCACTACCTGGGCGATCCGGTCGAGCTCGTGCAGCTGCATCCCGACGGCCGCATCGCGCGCATCGTGCTGGGGAAGAACGTCATCGACGGCGGGCACGCGCTGCAGTGCGTCGTGCCTGCGGGCGTGTGGCAGGGCAGCCGCCTGCTCGACGACGGCCGCGCCGACAGCTACGCGCTGCTCGGCACGACGATGGCGCCGGGCTTCGACTTTGCCGACTTCGAGCTGGGTGCGCGCGACGCGCTGACGGCGGCCTATCCCAACGCGGCGGCGAGCATTGCCGCGCTGACCCGCGCTTAACGGCCGCAGCGGCGCGTCATTCGTCGCGCAGGGCGTCGTCGATGGCGTCGGCCTGCACGGCCTGCACCGACCAGCGGCGCAGCTGCGCGGGCGTCGCCATCGACGACGCCCTGCGCGACGAATGACGCGCCGCTGCGGCCGTTAAGCGCGGGTCAGCGCGGCAATGCTCGCCGCCGCGTTGGGATAGGCCGCCGT